>JADFYA010000060.1 GCA_015233285.1 Deltaproteobacteria bacterium
ACATATAGGTGACCGCATGCGGCAAAGGAAGCCGTTTTCGCAATAACCCCCGCACCACCATGACCACGGCGCAATCACAAATGGGAAATAAAGGAGAGAAAATCGCGGAGGCCGGGATACCCCAAACCCCCAGGCGGGCAGTCAGACGCGGCAATATATCCTGTGACAAAAAGACTTCCATCAAAGCCGTAAGAAGAGTGCCGAGCAGGATGAAAGGGAGCGCCTCCAAGGTGATGGACAAAAAGAAGGCCGCGAAGGTGTCTCTCCAGGGCGAGGCAGGGAAAGTCAGGCCAAGCAGCCGCGAGACCGCTGGTGGACCGAAGATAAAGGCGATCAAGATTGATATAAGCGCCGACAGGAAAGATGTATTGAGACGCGGCGAAGGATTGGCTAAAGGTGAAACGGACATACTTTTTACCACACTTTTTGGGTAGGCGGATCAATAAGCGATGGAGTTTTTATGATGCGGGAATTTTTTCTTGCCGGATTTTGCAGCCGCGGCGGAAAACGAGTCGACAGGATCAGCGGGGCATCGCACCTGGGCCGGCCGGAACCAGGGCAACGGATTGGTTTACGGAATAGCCATGGCCGAGGTCATTTTGGTCACGTTGTTGTGAAACATCCCCAGATAGGTCGAGCCTGGAGCGTCCGGCCTGGACAGGGCATCGGAGTACAGTGTGCCCCCCGGCTTTGCCCCGGCATCCTTGGCGATGCGCTCAATCAACCGCGGATCGGTCATGTTCTCCACAAACAGAGCCTTTATCTTCTCTTGTTTGATTTGCCGGATCAGCTTGCCGACATTTTGGGCGGAAGCTTCCGACGCTGTGGAAAAGCCGGTGGGGGCCATAATGGTCACCCCGTAGGCCAGGCCGAAGTAACCGAAGGCGTCATGGGAAGTGATGATTTTACGCCGGGCAGGTGGGATCTTGGCGAACTCGGCCTTAACCCAGGTCTCCATCTCCGCTATCTTTTTCAGGTAAGCCTCGGCGTTGGCTTTGAACACACCGGCTCCGGCCGGGTCGGCCTGACTCAGGGCCTGCTCGATGTTGGTCACGTAAATCCGGCCGTTGGCCAGGTTCTGCCAGGCGTGTGGGTCCGTGATCCTTTTGCCGCCGTGGTCCTCGTCAATCATGACGTGGGTCTTAACCCCATGGCTGGCTATAATAATCTTGCCTTTATAGCCGGCGGTTTTTACCATCCGGTCAATCCAGCCCTCAAAGCCCAGGCCGTTGATAATGACCACGTCCGCCGCGGCCAGAACTCTTGCGTCGGTAGGGGTAGGTTCATAAGCATGAGTGTCGGAATCCGGACCCACCAGGGTGGTCAATTTAACCCGATCTCCGCCAACGTTTTTGACCATGTCGCCCAAGATGGAAAAGCTGGCCACGACATTCAGGGGTTGCCCTGCTTCAGCCGGTCCCGGCAGAAGAAACATGAACAACGCAATCATGATTACCCAGCGCATTATCCTGAACCTCCCTTAGTTTTGCAAGTGCTTTTTCGGCACCAATCTGGACAAGAACCCCTGGTGCGGACCAAGGCACAACGAAGACAGGTAAAACAGTCCAGCGGTAAGAACGATGGTCGGTCCTGAGGGCAACTCCCAATAATAGGACATCAGTAGTCCGAAATAGCCCGAGGCTAAAGCGATCAAAGTCGCCACCAAAGATTGAGACCACACCTGGACAGCCCAGAAGCGAGCCGCCACCGCAGGCAGGATGAGCATCCCCACCGACATGAGCGTACCCAAAGCCTGGAACCCACCCACCAGGTTCAACGCCACCAGGGCCATGAACACCAGATGGACCACCGAACCGCTCTTGCTGACGGCCCGCAAAAAACCGGGGTCGAAGCATTCCGTCACCAGGGGCCGATACAAGACGGCCAGGGTGAGCAGAGTCACGGTAGCCACGCCGGCCACCAGTAGAATAGCCGGATCATCCACAGCCAGGATGGTGCCGAAAAGCACGTGCATGAGGTCGATGCTGGTCCCTTTAATGGAAACCAGAAGCACTCCCAGGGCTAAGGAGATGATATACAAGGCGGCCAGGCTGGCCTCCTCTTTGACGGGCGTCAGCCGGGATACGGCTCCGGCGAGCACGACCACGCCCAGTCCGGCCAGAAACCCGCCCAGACTCATAGCCGTAAGGGACAACCCATACATCAAAAAGCCGACAGCCGCACCAGGGAGTACGGCGTGGGATAGGGCATCCCCGCTAAGGCTCATCCGCCTGAGCACCAAGAACGTGCCGACCGGTCCACAGCCCAGGGCCAGGGATAAAATGGCCCCCAGGGCGTGACGCATGAAGGAAAATTCGGTGAAAGGCGCCACAAAGATATTGACAAACCAGTTCATTTAAGGCTTCTCATGGCAAACTGGAGCATTTTGGTCCCAGGCTTCGGCTATACATCGGGCCATATCCAGATTGTCCGGGGTCAGGATAGTGGACGTGGGTCCCCAGGCTATGGGCTTCCTGGCCAGCATCAAGGTGTAAGGGAAGTTTGTCCGGACCTGATCCAGGTCATGGATTACAGCCACAACGGTTCGACCCAGTCGAATCCATTCCAGGACAACACCCAGCAGATCTTCAGTGGTCTTGGCGTCGACGGCCGTAAAGGGCTCGTCAAGGAGGATCACCGGGGCATCCTGCAAGAACAAACGGGCGAAAAGGACCCGTTGGAATTGACCGGCCGACAACGAACCGATGGGCCGGCGCTCGAACCCGGCCAGACCTACGGCAGCCAGGGCGGCATGAGTATTGGCCCACTGACCCCGGTCGACCCGACCGAATGGTCCTAAAAAAGGCCAGTGCCCCAGGGCGACCATGTCTAAGACATTGATGGGGAAGGAATGATCGATTTCCGCCTGCTGGGGAAGATAGGCCAGTTGCCCGGCCTTGAGTCCGTCCAGATCGATGGTCCCATCCATGGGCCGCAAAATACCCATGATCGCCTTGAGTAAAGTGGACTTACCCGAGCCGTTGGGTCCGACTACGGCGGTCAGGGTGCCCGGCTCAAAGCGGCCGGAAAGGTGATGCACGGCTGGATGGCGGTTATAACCTACCGTCAGGTCATGTAAGACGATGGCTCGAAACATGGTCAATCCAGGACTAACAGGACCACCGCCCACAAAACGGCGCAGGCCCCCGCGGCTAAAGCCAGACGCCGCCACACTGACCAGCCCAAGGGGGAGAAAGGTATGGGCTGGTTTTCGGTAATGGTCCGGCAGTCGTCTGTTTCAGAACAAGGGACGGGAGGAGTGGTTTCCATAGTTATTGAGAAAAATTATTATCAATTGGAAAAATTTAGGCCGGTAAAATAGCCCCGGACATATACCTCTTTGAACCGGTCAGGCATCAGCCGGGCGAAGGGCCGCAGCGCGGGCACCGGCCATAAAATTCAAGATAGTGTCCTTCCACGGCAAAACCGGTCTGGACGGCCAGGAGCTTTTCCAGAGTTGAGAGGTCACAGTCGGTCACTTCCCGGACATGGCCGCAGGAGCGGCAAATCAAATGATGAACGTGCCCTGGGTGGCCGGCCAGGTAGCGGTGCTCACCGTTGGGACCGTGGATGTGCAACAAAAATCCCAATTCACATAAAGAGTTAACCACTCGATAGACTGTGGCCTGACCTATGGCGTATTCTTGCAAGGCGCGGCAGGCCTCCGGCAGGGTTAAACCTTTGGTAGAGTCTGAAAATAGCCGCCACACGGTTATCCTCTGGGAAGTCAAGCGGAGACCTAGACGGCGAAAGGCGCGCCTGAGGTCATCTACCCGGAGGTCATTTAGGCGTTTGTCATCATCCTGAGTCATTGATAAAAATTATCATAAAGGCGGATTAAGGTCAAGGATAATTTTAGACTGGCTATGGTTCAAAAGAAAAGGAGGGGCAATCCAATGCAGACGAAAGAAGAGCTAAGATTTTCCATCGCCGGGGAGTGTAAGCAACCAGCGGTCAGCAGTCAGCCAAAAACAAGAGGTTCATGCCTTCCCTTCCGGGTATGGCCGGTTGGACCGAAGCCTGGACCGATGAGGGTGTCGTTTTTTAGTGATGGCTGAAAGCTGACCGCTGATGCTTACCCGGTATTGGTTAGATTCAGATCATTGTCCTGATTGAGTTGCTTGAGGCGCTTTTTTGCCAAATTGTCCGGATGTTACGCCCTGTCCCGGCTTGGCCGGCCCCGGCTTTATTCCCATTGCCGGTCTGGGTGGTCCGGGCCTGGCGCCTGGTCCCGCATTAGCTCCCGGAGGAACAGAACCAACATTCGGGCCGGGTTGACTTCCGGGCCCCATGATCGGGCCGGGTTGACTTCCGGGTCTCATGGGAATGATCTGGCCTTCACCGGGGGGAACCGCTGCTCCCGGCATCATTCCCGGGGCCGCCGCAGGTTCTTTGATTTCCAGGTAGTCCTGGAATTTATTAAAAATACCGGCGACAAGTTGTTTATAGACGATGAAGACAGGTTCTTGGTTATCAACCTTAACAAAGTACTTTTCCTTTTTTTCATCCGCCTTAAACTGCAGCTTTTTTTCCGACTTGTCTTTAAGGATCAGGCTCAAGGTCAAGTCCGGCGCCTTAAAGTCAACTTCAGCCGGTTTTTTGTGGAACTCAGAGGTCTTAAACTTACTCAGGAGACTGATCAGCGCCTCCACCGCCGGTTTGTTGACCACCGGCTGGGTTTTGCCATTCTTAACCACTTGCCAATCTTTGTCTTTCAGAGCCAGGCCGAACTGCTCATCGGGAAAGGCAAATGACACTCCGGCCAGTTGACCAGGTTCAAAATCGATAATGGCCTTGTCCCGTAAATCGTCCACTTGCCTCTTCGCAAAAGCATTCAACCGGCCGGCCAGCATCACGACATCTTTGGAATTTTTTTTCCGGATATAGGTTAAGGTGTTGTCCGGGCTGCTTTTGCCGACAAGAAATTCAGCTTGAACTTCTTTTTTGTCGTTAAGTAAGGTCACTTTAGTGCCGCCGGCCTCATCCGTCTCAAAGCGGCCGTATTTTTTTTCGTCGCTGGAAATGACCTCACCGGCCGGCATATTTTTGAGCTCATTAATAAAATTATTGACCATGGCTTGCTCGGCCAGATAAGATATGGGCTTTTCCAAACGCCATTTATCTCCGACCTTAACCAAGGAGATGGCCCGATCTTTGCCGGCTAAGGTGAGGCCGGTCACTTTGTCGAAATCAAGGGCCAGAAACTTTCCTTCAGATTTAGCCGGAGCCGGAGGTTGACTTTTGACAAAATAGATTACCCCCAAGATCGCCACGACAGCGCACAGAATAATGATTTTGCCTTTCATTTAGAGCACCTCCTTGGCCCTTCGTTTTCCGGCCTGCCAATAAATCAACCCGAAGAGAATAAACAAGATCGGAGCGGCCATCACGTTGACATACTTTATCAATATCTTAGCCCCGTCGGAGATTTCGGTCAGAGGGGCCATCACTTCACCCTTAGACCGGATGGCGATCAGATCTTCTTCCTGAGCCAACCAATCCACCGCGTTCTGGATAAACACCATGTTGCTTCGACTGGAGGCAAAGTCGTCTTCCAGTATTCTGGCATCGCCCACCACCACCAGTCTGGTTTTCTTGCCTTCCTTGATCTGTTCCTTATCTTCCTTGATATCCTTCGGCAATCCGTCCTTGAAAAAGGATTTAAAGGCGCCGGTAACTGTGGCCACCAGGGTTTGGGCGCTGCCGTTGAATTGCTCCCTGGTGAACTTTTGGTAAGGATCGATGGCGAACGGATCTGTCATCACTCCGGAATTATTTGAAGACTTGGCCACTGGAGTAAAGACGACCTGCTCCCCGGCCTGTTTAGACTTCTCGATGGACGAAGTGAAAAACAAGGTCAGATCACTCAAGTCCCTAACAATAGGACTATCCTTGGGAAATTCGCTGATCACCGGAAAGAACGGGTAATTGACCATATTGGCGATGGTCATGCCGCCGCTCTGTTGCTGGATGGTAATCCTGGCGTTCTTGACGTCGATAATCAGATCATTATTGACTTTGAACCCATAATTCTCCAGCCACGGATCCATTTCCTTATTTACCGCCCGGGCCATGCTATATTGCAGGTTGGCATTAACTTTTTCAATAAAGAAGGCGACCTTCCCACCGCCCATGATGAACTGATCCAGGCGATACTCCTGCCAGGGTTCCAGCGGTTGTTCCGGCCCGGCCAAGATAATAAGGTCCGTATCTTTGTCGATTGGTTTTTCTTTATCCAGGGTCAATGGAACGACCTGATAGTTCTTGGCCAGCAGTTGGCTCAGCCGGTTGTAAGCCCGGCCCCCCTGCCCCATCATTGACGAGGATTGAGGCGCCAGTAATCCGATCTTCACCGCCTTATCACTGGTCAATTTCTTGATCGTCGAGGTGATGTCGTATTCCAGGCCGCCGGCGCCTTTGACCACCGGGATGGTCTCCGATTTATCCAGATAGAGGAAGGACATCCCCATGTAGACTTGTTTGACTTCAAATTTATCTTTTCGCATGACATTGATTTGAATGGGCTGCACACCCAGGCGTTTGGCCTGTTCCTCGCTCTTCGGGTCAGTGCCTGGATCAATGAATTCAAATTTTAACTTACCATTGGAAAAGGCCTTAAACTCTTGGAGCATATCTCGGAGATAACGGGCATTATTATTGTAGGGCGAGGGCAGGTCAGGGGTGAAAAAAACCTTGACCAGGACGTTGTCGTTGAGGTTTTCAAATATCTTTTTGCTGGCCGGGGACAGGGTATAGAGGCCGGCCCGGGTCAGATCCAATTGAGTAAATGTGTTAAATGATATTGAGTTTACCAGAACAACCAGGCATACCACCAAGATGATGTAGGCGGTAGTGCTTAGTTGAAAGGTGGATTTTTTCTTCATCAGTCCAACTCCTCTGGTGATGTTGCCGGAATAGCCTGACGGTGGACAATAAAAGCGGTCACCGCCCGGTCGATCGTTCACAAATATAACGGCGTTTGCCGCCGGGCCGAAAACCTTCGTGGTCTCCGGGAGCTTCAATGGCCCCGGACTAACCCCATTTTCTCCCGGCCAGGCTTTGACCGGTCAAAAATAACCCCATGAAAATTATAGAAAAATAGTAAACCAGATCACGGGTGTCAATGATCCCTTTGGCCACATTGGCGAAGTGGTAATCCATGCTCAAATACTCAAACATGCTTACCAGGGGCCCCGGCACCATGAACAGGAATTTGTCGACCATGAAAAAGGCGAAAGCGATCACAAAGGCCAGGATAAAGGCGATTATCTGATTGTCGGTCAGACTGGAGGCGAACAGGCCGATGGACAGATAGGCCGCCGCCATCATCAGGACGCCCAGATAACCACCTAAGATCGGGCCCAACTCGGCGTCCCCCAAGGCCATGACCGTGACCACCTGAGGAAAAGTCAAAAGCAAAAAAACGGCCACAAAACATAAGGCGGACAAAAACTTGCCCACAACTATCTCCATGTCGGTAGTGGGTAAGGTGGCCAGGATTTCAAACGTCCCGTTCTTTTTTTCCTCAGCAATCAGGCGCATGGTCACGGCCGGGATAAAGAAGATGAAGATGGCCGGGATAACGCTGAACATTTGGCGGAGCGAGGCCTGGTTCATAAGGAACAGGGAACTGGAAAAAAACCAGCCGGTGATGATCAAAAACAACGGAATAACTATATAAGCGATGGGCGAGTTAAAGTAAGCTTTGAACTCTCGCCAAAAAATTGCACTGATGTTTGACATTTGGCGCTTCCCTCCGTAACTGGTGACTGACGATGTTGAGGGCCATTAAGCCGACGAACCGGACCACCGAATTGATCAGGCCGGGCCGGACCAGGCCGTCAGTTGTTGGGTTGACCAAGGGTTAATTTGTGGAATATTTCTTCCAAAGAGGTCTCTGTCCGGGTCATCTCCAAAAGAATCCAGCCTTGGGAAACGACGAAGGCAAAAACGTCTTCCCTGAGATCCTGCCCGGTCGCCCGCTCCTTAGCCGAAAGAGTGAACTCCCAGGTGCCATCTGCCGGCTGCCCTCTTTTTTCAACATGCAGCCTGGCAAAATGACTCCGGAGTTTATCTTCCACGCCGTCATTGCCGGCTTTGACGGTGAAAAATATATTCTCGGCGCCTTGAAATCTGGCCTGCAGTTCCGCGACCGAGCCATCTTCCACAATGCTTCCCTTATCAATAACTATAATCCTGTCGCAGGTGGCCTCCACCTCCGGTAAGATATGAGTAGACAAGACGACCGTTTTTTCCCGGCCCAGGGTTTTGATCAGGTTCCGGATTTCCACGATCTGGTTTGGGTCCAGGCCGGAAGTCGGCTCGTCCAGGATCAGGATATCCGGGTCGTGAACCATGGCCTGAGCCAGGCCCACCCGCTGCCGATACCCCTTGGACAGAGTCCCGATGGTCTGCCCCAACACCTCGGTCAGCCCGCAGGTGGTCGCGATTTGCCGCAGCCGGTCTTTCACTTTAGATACGGGGATGCTTCTCACCTGGGCAATAAACTTCAAATACTCGATCACCGACATGTCCATGTACAGGGGGTTGCTTTCCGGCAAGTAGCCGATCTTCTGCCGAATCGCCATGGTATCATCATAGACGCTGATTCCGTCCACCAGTACGTCGCCCTGGGTGGGGTGCATGTAACAGGTGATGATTTTCATGGTTGTGGTCTTCCCTGCCCCGTTCGGGCCCAGGAAACCCAGAATCTCCCCCCGGTTGACTTCAAAAGAAATGTTGGTCAGAGCCGGAAAAGTCCCGAAGTTTTTGCACAACTCTCTGATTTCAATCACTGATATCCCTCCATGAAACATTGACATTGACGCCGGTCAATAACCAACCGCCAAGACAACCTAAATTTAGTCTTGCCCGATGATCGGCGCCCAACATTGAGCGGATAGTGTATGCCCCAAACTATAAGGAACTCGTAAAAAATGATTCTTTCACTCTATTATTTTTTCTCGTTTTAGATTTCGCTGCAACCATAACACATTAACTTACAGAAAAAACTAAGCTAAAATCAAAATATCTTCTTTTGTATTAAATGATAACCTCTTAGTGAAAAGGCCCCCGGACCTGTCCGGGAGCCTTCAATAGACTAGTTGTATGGGGAAGAATTACATCATTCCGCCCATGCCACCCATTCCGCCCATACCACCCATTCCGCCCATACCGCCGCCACCGGGCATAGCCGGCATTCCGGAATCCTTCTTGGGCTTCTCGGCAATCATGGCTTCCGTGGTCAATAGTAAGGAGGACACCGACGCGGCGTTCTGCAGAGCAAATCGGGTCACCTTGGTCGGGTCGATGACGCCGGCTTCGATCATATCTTCAAACACGTCTTTATCGGCGTTGTAGCCATAAGCTCCGGTACCGGCTTTGACTTTTTCAACGACGACCGAGCCTTCGACGCCGGCATTATCGGCGATCTGGCGGACGGGTTCTTCAATGGCCCGACGAATGATATTTACGCCGAGTTGCTCTTCGCCGTCCAGCTTAAGGTCGTTCAGCGCGGTCAAAGCCCGGATGAAAGCTACTCCACCGCCGGCCACGATGCCTTCTTCCACGGCTGCTCTGGTGGCGTTCAGGGCGTCTTCGACTCTGGCTTTCTTTTCTTTCAATTCGGTTTCCGTAGCCGCTCCGACGTTAATTACGGCCACACCACCGATGAGCTTGGCCAGGCGTTCTTGCAACTTCTCCCGGTCGTAATCGGAGGTGGTTTCGTCGATCTGGCTTCTGATCTGACGGACACGGCCTTCTAACGCCTCTTTGGCGCCGGCCCCTTCGACGATGGTCGTGTTGTCTTTGTCTATGGCGATGCGCCGGGCCTGGCCCAGGTCGCTCAGGTTGATGCTTTCGAGCTTAATGCCCAGGTCTTCGGAAATAACCTGGCCACCAGTCAATACTGCGATGTCTTCCAACATGGCCTTGCGCCGGTCACCAAACCCAGGAGCCTTAACCGCGGCCACCTGAAGCGTGCCGCGCAGTTTATTCACAACTAAGGTAGCCAGGGCCTCACCCTCGATATCCTCAGACACGATAAACAAAGGTTTTCCGGTCCTGACCACTTTTTCCAGAATCGGCAGCAGGTCTTTCATGTTGCTGATCTTTTTATCATAGATAAGCAGGAAGGGGTCGGTCAGATTGACTTCCATTTTTTCGGGGTCGGTCACGAAATAGGGGGAGACATAGCCACGGTCAAACTGCATACCTTCCACCACGTCCAGCGTGGTCTGCATGCTCTTGGCCTCTTCCACCGTGATAACGCCTTCTTTGCCGACCTTGTCCATGGCCTCGGCGATGATGTTGCCGATGGTGGCGTCGTTGTTGGCGCTGATGGTGCCAACCTGGGCGATTTCCTTCTGGTCTTTAGTCGGCTTGGAGATTTTCTTCAGCTCGGCCACGACTTTTTCCACGGCTTTATCAATGCCGCGTTTCAGGGCCATGGGGTTAACGCCGGCTGCAACCAGTTTAGCCCCTTCTTTATAAATGGCCTGGGCCAAAATGGTGGCCGTGGTGGTGCCGTCACCAGCTACGTCGGAGGTCTTAGAGGCCACTTCTTTAACCATCTGTGCGCCCATGTTTTCAAACTTATCTTCAAGTTCGATTTCTTTAGCAACGGTGACGCCATCTTTAGTGATATTAGGAGAACCCCAAGATTTATCTAAGATTACGTTCCGGCCTTTAGGCCCCAAGGTTACTTTTACTGCGTTAGCCAAGGTATCGATGCCCCGCGTAATGGCTTCTCTGGCCTTGACGTCATATTTAATTTCCTTCGACATTAAAATTCCCTCCTTCAGGGTTTGGCTCTTAGGCAATGATTTTAACGGTAATATCTTGGATCATTTATTTAATGATGCCCAAGATGTCGTCTTCTCTAAGAATAAGATGCTCTTCACCGTCGACTTTGATTTCGTTTCCGGCATATTTTCCGAAAAGGACGAGGTCGCCTGCTTTAATATCCATGGGGATGTTTTTTCCATCTTCAGTTTTCCGGCCGTTACCAACGGCGAGGACCATGCCCTGTTGCGGTTTTTCCTTGGCGCTTTCGGGAATGATAATTCCGCCCTTGGATATTCCTTCATTTTCAAGTCGCTTAACGATAAGGCGATCATGGAGAGGTCGAAGCTTCATAAAGAATTCCTCCTTGAGAAAAGTTCAAAAAATCTACTTACCGGCTTCATAGCCGAAAAGTCAGTCTGTTAATCTGGTTAATCTGGAGTGAGATATTATTGACTTGCTTGGGTCTTATGTATAATCATCGCTGCGGCCGTTGTCAATAGCACCGGGACGGGGAATATAATTCGACCGGTCATAACCTCCCTTTTAGACGCGACATAGTGGCCGGCTTCTCGCTGCCGGCTGTCTTCAACGAACAACAAGCATCAAGCAACCAGTAACAGTCAGTCTCAGATGCGTCAATATAGACTATGTGCCTACTATATTATGCTTTTAACACTGAAAAAAATGACCAGGTCCGGTGGGGCGTCACTTTTGGCTTGAACTAATCACCGTTGTGTGTGAAAAATAAAATGACAAATAAGGCCGGTCCCGCGGCCAAAACCCGGCGTCATAACCGGCCCCGAACTCTATCCCTGAAACAAGCTATAGAAAGTATCCTTACCCGGAATGCCAGGCCGGGCCTTAGTGGAAGGCTTGCGGCCAATTTAATTAATTGAATAACACCGGCCCATGTGATAAAAATGGCTGTTGGCGGGCGAGCATGACCCATTCAGGACGAAAGATAAAAGACCATTACTTTTATCAAGCCAAACGGGAAGGATTCCCGGCCCGCTCGGTCTATAAGCTGAAGGAGATAGATCAACGCCACCGATTGTTCAAGCCGGGTGACGCAGTCTTGGACTTAGGCGCTTCTCCCGGTTCCTGGTTACAATTTGTCGGTCAGGCCGTGGGTCGCAACGGCCACATCACCGGCGTGGATCTCAAGCCGTTGTCAGGGCCGGTTCCAGCCAATGCCCGGTTCATAATGGCCGACATCTTCACCTTGGGCCTGGAAGAGCTGGCTCCACCCGCCGGCGGATTTGATGTCGTCTTAAGTGACATGGCCCCACAAACGACCGGAATCAAAATCACCGATGCCACCCGGTCCTATGAGCTGGCCCACACGGCTCTAATGGTGTCGCTAAAACATTTGAAGGAGGGCGGCCATTTCGTGGCCAAAATTTTCCAAGGACCGGATTTCCCGAATTTTCTAGCTGAAGTCAAGAAGGCGTACCGGACGGTCAAGGCCTTCAAGCCCGACTCGACCCGGCGGGAGAGCAAAGAAGTGTTCATCGTTGCTCTGGAAAAAAAGAGGCTCACAGAATAATTTACCAAGACATCCATATTATCACTATTATCCCTAAAACAACAAAACGAATTCACTCGTTAAACCATTCTTAGGAGGCTATTTAATGTCAGGACATTCCAAGTGGAGCACAATTAAACACAAAAAAGGAGCCGCGGACGCCAGGCGGGGAAAGATTTTCAGCAAAATAATCAAAGAAATTACGGTAGCCGCCCGGATCGGCGGTGGTGACCTGACCGGCAATTCCCGGTTGCGATCAGCCGTTGCGGCAGCCAAGGCCGAGAACATGCCTAAAGACAACATTGACCGGGCGATCAAAAAAGGGACCGGCGAAATAGAGGGTGTGACCTACGAAGAATCCACATACGAGGGTTACGGTCCGGGCGGAGCGGCCGTCTTAGTCGAGATTATGACCGACAATAAGAACCGGACCGTGGCCGATATCCGCCATATCTTCGCCAAACACTCCGGTAACCTGGGTGAGGCCGGCTGTGTCTCTTGGATGTTCGATAAAAAAGGTCTGTTCATTTTTGATAAGAAGACCGTGACCGAAGATCAACTGATGGAAATGGCCCTGGATGCCGGGGCGGAAGACGTCACCGCTGAAAACGGAGAATTCGAAGTGGTCTGCAGTCCGGACGCCTACGAAGCAGTCAAGGAAATCTTCGATAACCAGAGCCTGAAATATGAAATGGCTCAAGTAACTATGGTTCCGAGAACGACCGTCGAACTGACCGGCAAGCAAGCTGAGCAAATGCTTAAAATGATGGAAAAGTTGGAAGACCACGACGAC
>JADFYA010000061.1 GCA_015233285.1 Deltaproteobacteria bacterium
TAACATGCCGTATTTCCCAGGGCACTGCCCTGGGCTAACCTAGAGCGCCCCGTTGGGGCTTAATCGGAATGGTCTATTTTAAAAAAAATTAGCTCGTTTGTCCGCACCCTTAAGTCAATGACATTGGCCTTCGACTCATGACTTCTCAACCCATGACTAGCTTCGGCATATTTTAGATGAGATTCATTACCTTGCAAGCCAGGCAACAAGGTTGAACGAAGAGGTGTTCGTGTTTGATGAGACACTGAAAAGGGCTTTTGTCCGTAGCCTGGAAATAATAGGGGAAGCCGCAAGAAGCTCCCTCAGGAGTTCCGGACGGATTATCCAGACATCCCTTGGCAACGAATGGCGGGAATGCGTAATAGAATGATTCATGAATATTTCGGAATCGACTATGGTATCGTGTGGGATGTTGTCATCAATGAGATACCGTTGCTTGGACAACAGATTGAGCAAATCCTGGCAACTTCCGGCGAGGAATAGCCAATTCGGAATGAGCATTATAACGTGTCAACTACAATAATTAGATCAACACAACAGGAAATTCAACCAATCCATGAAGATCACCAAAGGCATTATCCCCGCGGCCGGATTAGGCACCAGGATGCAGCCCGTTACGGGAGGCCGGCCAAAGGAGTTGTGGCCGCTCGGCGGTAAGCCGATGATTCAATGGGCGGTGGAAATGCACGCCTTGTCCGGCATAACGGACATCTCCATCATTGTCAGCCCCAGCAAGGAAGAAATAGTCTTATTTCTCACCCACCTCAAAAAACACCCCCCAGACCGGTTGTGGGACCTGGTGAAGCTGACCTTTTTTTATCAGGCCCAGCCCCGCGGTGTGGCCGACGCAGTCAGCCTGGTCAGGGATCACATTGGCGCAGAATCCTTTGCCTTGACTATGCCCGACCTGGTCTCGTTCGGGGCGGAACCATTCCTGGCCCAATTACTGCCGCATTTTTTTTATTATGATACCGATGTCATCGGAATGACGATTTTGACCGGGGCCAAGGCGGCCGGGTTCGGCAATGTCGGCCGGCTTCAAGTGGAACCGCTATCCCCTCGGGTCTATCGGGTAACTCACTTATCGGACAAGCAACCCGGTTTTATCACCATAGATGGTCCCGGTCCTATCTTCAAAGGATTCGGGGGTGGTATTTATCATTCCGGATATTTCGACTTAATTGAGAAGTTTCGGTATGCTGGGCCCGGTGAACTGGATGACGTCCCGATCCATCAGGATCTAATTAAAACCGTGGGCTTGAATGGAGTCATGGTCAATGGGGAAGTGTTCGACACGGGCAATGTAAATGGATACCGGTCAGCCGTCAACTATTTGGAATCAATGGGACGGTCTCAGGTATAGAAAGATACTGGTCTATAAATTCGGTCTCGCCTGAGAAACTGGGGGCAACGTTTGAAAATTCGTCTTATTTGGCCGGGGCGGACGCGCGAAGCCTATCTGGCCGACGGCATCAGTGACTATACGAAAAGGATCAGCCGGTTTCTGCCTGTGGAGGTGATTGAGGTTAAGGCGGCCCGGTTGTCCGGTGGTGGCGATGAGGCGGCTCAGGTTCAGGCAGAAGGGGAGAGGCTGCTCAAAGCGGCTAAGGATTGCGATTACCTGGTTATCTTGGATGAACGGGGCCGGGCGATGACCTCTCCCGAACTGGCCGGGTTTTTATCGGAGAGAGAGAGTTCCGGATGCAAAGCCCTGGCCTTTGCCGTCGGTGGGGCTTCGGGATTGGAGCCGTCGTTGCCTGGGCAGGCCAAATTTGTATTGTCTTTGTCCCGGATGACCTTGACCCATGAAATGACCCGGTTGATTTTATCTGAACAAATATACCGGGCTTTGACCATCAGGGCCGGTCTGCCATATCACAAATAACTGTAAATTAACCATATTTCTGGTTCACTCCGGCAGGCTTTTTTGATTGACAATAAACACCGGGGAGTATATAGGAAGAGCGAGTAAAGAAGAATTCCGGACTGACTTTTGTCGGAAACGAGGCCGCTACCGTCAAAAAGAAAGGAGAGGGAGAAGAGTATGAACTTTTATTCATTTGTTGAAGGTCCACTTTTATGGACCGCATTTCTGGTCTTCATTATCGGCTGTGTGATGAGGGCGGTAACATTCTATACGGAATCACGGACCAAAGACAAAGTGATCCATGAGCAGTTCAAGTGGGGTTATGTTCTTTCCACTATTTTCCGCTGGCTGTTGCCCCTGAATGTAACCGTGAGGAAGAATCCTGTTTACTCCGTATTGACTTACACCTTTCACATCTGTCTGCTGGCCGTCCCCATTTTCCTGGCCGGGCACATCAGCCTGTGGGAGGAATCGGTTTTTGCAGTCAGTTGGCCGGCCCTGCCCCAAAACGTGGCCGACTGGATGACTCTTGCCTTCCTGGGTATTGCGGTATTTTTGTTGTTACGACGTATTTTCTCCGCGGATATCCGCCTCATCTCCACTTTTTCCGATTATTTCCTCTTGGTCGTCACGGCACTGCCTTTTCTAACGGGATACTTTGCGACCCACGGCACCTTAAATCACGTTGCCTTCTTGGGCGATAACATGATGCTGTTTCACATGTTGTCCGGAGAATTGATGTTGATCCTCATCCCCTTTACCAAACTATCCCACATTATTTTATTCTTCTTTTCCAGGGCATCTGCTGCAGTTGAGTTTGGCCGGAGAGGCTATTCAATCTAATTTTAAGAGATAATCTTGGTTTAATGAAACTCAATCAGAGGAGTTGTTCATGAGCGGAGAAATAATTCCAAGAACTATAATGGAGTTTTTGACCCCTAGACTGGGCGCCCGTCTTAAGACATGGCTAAGTATTTGTGCTCATTGTGGAATGTGTGCTGATACCTGTCACTTTTATCTCGCCCACAATCGTGACCCTAAGATGATTCCCTCCTACAAAATTAGGTTCATTAACGATATTATTAAGAAATATGGCGGGGTCGACCGGGAATATCTGCAAGAGATTTACAAAACGGTTTATTATGAGTGCAACATGTGCCGGCGATGCACTTTATATTGTCCCTTCGGCATTGATATCGCCATGATGATTTCTCTGTTGCGGGCTATGCTGTTGTCCCAAGGAATGGCTCCCCAAGGACTTCTGGCCGCCATCAATAATTACAAAGAATCCGGCAACCAGATGAACATCTCTGATGAAGAGTGGGTGGAAACAGTCCAATGGATTGAAGAGGAAATGTCGGAAGAATTGGTCGGTTTGACCGTCCCTATCGACAAGCATGGCGCCAAAATTATGTACACCGTCAACGCCCGGGAACCTAAGTTTTATCCCCAGGATATGATGGAGGTGGCCAAGATCTTTTACGTTGCCGGGGAAGACTACACCTACTGCAGCCAACCGGGCTGGGACGACACCAACCTGGCCATGTTTGCCGGCGACGTCCAAACCGCCAGAACGATTGTCGAAAACGTCTTCAAACGGGCCGATGAACTGGGCGTGGAAAAAGTGGCCGTCACCGAGTGTGGACATGCCTTTCGGGCCGTGAAGTACGAGGCGCCCGGGTGGCTGGGATACACTCCCAAGCAAGAGGTCGTCCATTCGGTGGAGCTGTTCCACGACTATATCCGTGATGGACGGATTAAGCTCCGGCACAAAATTAAAGAGCCCACCACCGTGCAAGATCCCTGCAATGTCGTGCGCAACGGCGGCTTAATGGATAAGAACCGGAGATTGGCCGAAATGCTGTCCGAAGATTTCAGGCCCATGAAATTACAAGGAAATTACAGCTACTGCTGTGGCGGTGGCGGCGGGGCCATGCCCATGGGCGGGGAGATGAAAAAATACCGGCTCCAAAGCGGTAAAATCAAGGCCGAGCAAATCAGAGAAACCGGAGCCAAGATTATTTTTGTCCCATGCCACAACTGTATCGACCAGATCAGAGACCTAAATAAGGAATATGACTTAGGCGTCAAAGCCATCCACTTCAAAGAGGCCATTGCGGAACTGATGGTTATCCCGGAACATATGAAACCTAAAGAGCAGGCCGAGGATGATGAATAGTCGAATGGCTCCTTAACTCATTCATCTAATCCAGAGAATGCAAGGAATCGGCGCCGCTTCTTTGCGTTGTGATGGAACCCTCTTGCAAACGCAAACCGCAGAGGACGCTGAGATTAAATTAGTTAGTATGATAAACATCTTACTATAATCTTCGCGTCCTTTCTTTTTTTCTCCGGGTCTCCTGGGGGTTGCGTCTTATCTTTAGATTTGAGCGTCCAGTAACCAGCAACACGTAACACGCAACCCGCAACCGGTAACGATTAGGTGAGTAGCCATGTTCATTGCTGACAGCCCGTTTCTATCACTGTGCCTGCACGTTTCGCTAGTCATATTCTTGGTGGGACTGGTCTTCAAGGTGGGGACCTGGTTTCAACACCAAATAGACACCGGAGGAGAACGTTTTCCGGTCGGCGTCCGGGTGTTGGCGGCTGTTCGGGGTGGGGTAGGGGTGCTGTTCGGCCCTAAGCTGATCGATTTCGTAAAGATTTTTTTCCTGGATGTGCTCCTAAACCGGCGTGTGCTCAAAGAGGATTTCCGGCGCTGGTTGATGCACATGCTGATCTATGTTGGATTCACCCTGCTTGTGGTAACGCATGCCTTGGGTGCGGTCATCATGCCCCGTTTTTTTCCCGGCTATGCCTCAACCATACTACCTTACATCTACCTAAGAAACCTGTTTGGCGTCGCAGCCCTGGCCGGGCTGGGCATCGCCTTATATCGGCGTAGGGCTATTCCGGGGATGCGGGTGACCACGGGTGACCAGGATCGTTATGCTCTGGCTATTCTGGCGATCATTATTATGTCCGGTTTCTTAATGGAAGCCACCAAAATAGTCTCCCATGCCCGGTACGATGACATGGTCGCACAGTATGGGGATACCGTCACCAGTGATGAGGATAAAGAATCCCTCCGGGCTTATTGGACTGAAGAATTCGGGGTGATTTTTCCTGAATCCGGAGTGACGGCGGACGCCGCCGTGATGCGTCGCGGGGAAGAGCTGCACCAGATGAATTGTGCCGGTTGCCATTCCACACCCGACTGGGCTTTCGTGTCTTATTGGGTGGCCAAGAAGATTCGGCCCGCAGCTCTGGGGCTGACGTCAGCCGGCGCGGCTATCTGGCTGTGGTATGTTCACGTGTTGGCTTGCCTGGTCGGTCTGGCCTATTTACCCTTCAGCAAGTTCTTCCATATGGTGGCCGGCCCGGTCAGCTTGCTGGTTAACGGGATCATGGCCAAGGGGAAAACTGATCCGGCCAATGTGGCGACCAGGCGGATAATGGAACTTGATGCCTGTACCCATTGTGGAACGTGTAGCGTGAGATGTTCTGTCAATGTGATCTTTTGGGAAATGCACACCTTGACTATCCTGCCTTCGGAAAAACTGAAGGCGCTCAAGAGCCTGGCTTTCGACCAGCCTCTAACCCAAAGGGACTTACGGATCATTCAAGAAGGCAGTCACATTTGCACGGGTTGTCACAGATGTACCGATGTTTGCCCGGTGGGGATTAATCTCCAGGATTTGTGGCTGAGCATGAATGATTTGTTGGCCTTGAAGGGATTTCCGGAACCGGCGGTGTCGGCCAGGCAGAAGGTTGCAGCCTATTATGCCCAAAAAGATAAAGACAGGGAATTGATCGTACTCCCGGACGACGGTTTCTTCCAGCAGGAATTGTCTTCTTCAATCCAGGCTCCCACCTTTTGGTCATGTTATAGATGTCAGACATGTACCAATGCCTGCCCTGTGGTGGCCAATTGTCATGATCCGGTGGCTGAATTGGGGCTCTTGCCACACCAGATCATGCATGCCCTGGCCTTAGGGTTAAAGGATGAGGCCCTGGCCGCGGGGATGACCTGGGATTGCCTGACCTGCTATATGTGCCAGGAATACTGCCCCCAGGGGGTCCACGTGGCCGATGTGTTATACGAGTTGCGAAACATGGCCTATCGGGATTTCAGAGCCGGGTTCGCCCCCCTAAAGACGTGACGCCGGGAATCTTCAGATTTTAAAATATGATCGCCTGCACCCCTGGGAGCCGCAGGCGATTTGTTTTTTACGTAGGGATTTATTTATTGTAATCGTACCAGCCGCTGCCGGTCTTGCGGCCTAAGCGTTTGGCTCGGATCATGGTTTTGAGCAGATTGGGAGAAACCCATTTGCCTTCTTTATTTAGTTCCTTGTAGAAGTACTCGGCGACAAAGTAGCAAATGTCGATCCCGGTCAGGTCCATAAGTTCAAAGGGGCCCATGGGGTAGTTGAGGCCGTTTTTAACTGCTTTGTCAACGTCTTCCGGGGTGGCGATGCCTTCTTCAACGATCTTGATAGCCTCGATCATGTGGGGGATCATGATCCGGTTGACGATAAACCCCGGCGAGTCCTTTTTGACTTCGACCGTCGTCTTGCCCATCTTTTGGGCCAGCGCGGTGGTGATTTCGACGGCCTCATCGGAGGTATAATAACCCCTGATGACCTCGACCAGTTTCATTATCGGGACGGGGTTGAAAAAGTGCATCCCGCAGACTTTGTCCGGACGTTTGGTGGCCGCCGCGATTTCGGTTAGGGACATGGATGAAGTATTAGTGGCCAGGATGATTTCCGGACGGCAAATTTCGTCCAGTTCTGAAAACACCTTCTTCTTTAGATCCAGGTCTTCAATTACGGCCTCTATGACGAAATCCGCATCGGCCAGGTCCGACATTTCCGTAGTGCCGGTCACCCGACCCATTATCTCTGTTTTTTGTTCGGCGGTCAGCTTTCCTTTTTCCACACTCTTAGACAGGAAACGGTGGATGCCCTTTATGCCGTTTTGAACAAACTTATCCTCGATATCCCTGAGGACGACCTGGCAGCCGATTTGAGCTGCGGTTAGGGCTATCCCGTGCCCCATGGTTCCTGCTCCAATAACGCCAATTTTTTTAATTTCCATTTTGTTAAGCCTCCTGACTACTTTGGTTGACAAATCTAACTAAACCGGCCACGCCTGCTGATGAGCATCTGGTGAAGATTTCTTTTTCTTATTGTCCACCATGTTTGCGGCCGTGCCCCGGTGGGACCGTGATGCGTATGGATATAATTTAGTCACAGTTAATATCACAACCGGATTACTGAGGCAAGCTATTTTGTAACTACATTAAAGCCGCAGACCGCTGGACAGCCCACTGACGGATAATTTTTCTCTTCTGAGGAGAGCTTGATTAAAACAATAAAATATAAGCTATTATAGCCTGATAAGTAAATAGTGCATTTTTTCTATTGACAACCGGGCGGCCAGATGATAACAAGCCAAATTCATCTAACGCTGCTGTTCCCCGGTAGCTCAGTTGGCAGAGCGGGTGGCTGTTAACCACCTTGTCGCTGGTTCGAGTCCGGCCCGGGGAGCCAAAATATTCTTCAAAATAATTTGTAAAATAATTTGATTGATAGCCAAGAAATAGGCCCTGGTGGATTATCTACCGTCAGGGCCTATTCGATTTGCTAACGTCATGATCGGCATAAACCCCAAAATAATCCAATTTGACCTTTAAGAGTGTTGCAACCAAATATGATTCCGGAAAAATGTGCAGGTTGTGGCGCCACCCTGCCCGATTCGGCGGGAGCCGTTGAGGCGGTCTGTAAACATTGCGGCCGGGTGAACTTATCCGGGCCTGAGGATTCCTCTGATCGCGACGTTAAACTCAGGTCGGAAGGGGAGTCGCGGCCGGAGCCGGCCGGTCCGGACCGATGTCCCTATTGCGGACGGGTTCTCTTATCCCGGCAGGCCTTCAGGTGCCAATGGTGTGGCCGGTTGTTGCCTCAGGATAACGTCGGCGTCGCCCGGCAGAAGCAACGGGAATCGAGGGCGGCTGAACAAATCGCCCACAAGAAATGGCTGGCCAAGAGGTCGGAGGACAAGAAAAAGAAATCCAAAAAAAAGTTCTGGGGCTTCACCAATGATGGTGACTGATGCTGTTCGCGAACGGTTCAGCATTAAACAACAAAACATGGCCGCCTCTTCCCGCCTCATCAAGGAGGCTCTCGAATCGGGTGTCATTGTGCCGTATGATGTGGGAGCCGCTCCAAAATTCATGAAGTATATTCCCTGGTGGGCTGCTCGGGCCAGAGCTGGAACTTGATGGGTACTTGACAAATTGCCGTTTCTGCCGGCATTGGATCAAGGATCTGCAGAAAAAAGTTGATGAAGTACAGGCTGTTATATTTTTGTCCGGTTCTTGATGGGTACTTGATTTGCTGGTTGTGTGACTTATCTTGTCTGGAAATTAGCCCGACGCACCTTCCGCCCGACTCCGGATTCCCATTGCCGATGGTTGAAGTAGAATAATTGGGTCTACTCGTTCTTAGCCTTGACATTTTCCATCATCTTCTGATAATCCCCTCCCTGGTCGATATAAAAATAAGCCATCGCTGCAACAGAAGGTTGTCGTTCTCTGTAGTCTGCAAGAAATCGTGATTTTGCTGGAGCGCCAAGGAGACTTAAAGGAGTTCTTCCAAAAGAAGGTTCGCGTTGCTATCATCAAGAAGAACCAGGTGGTTAGACCGTTGAGTGCGTCGCAGCAGGCCGAAGCGGTAAAACTCGACAAAGAGATTATGAAGAATCTGGAGCATCTTGGGGTTGGAGAGTAACACGTGATAGATTATGAAAAATTGCAGAAGTCGTTAAAGAATCTCGAGCTACAGGTTGAAAACTATAATCGCGCCGCTGACCGCAGAGAACTCACGGATTTAGATCGTGAAGCGCTGGCTGAATCCGTCATTCATCGCTTTGAGACCTGCTACGATATGTTGTGGAAGCACCTGAAACGCTACATTGTAGAAGAACTGGGCCTTCCTGATGTGCCCAACAGTCCCAAGCCGGTGTTTCGCCTAGCGGCTGAAAACAAGCTATTGGCTAATGCCGTGGAACAATGGCTCAATTACGCGGATGCACGCACCGCCACCGCTCATGATTACAGTGGAAAAAAGGCGGCGGATTGCCTGCAAGTTATCCCGGACTTCATCGATGATGCCATCGGATTGTACCAAACCATGACGGGGACCTCATGGGAATGAGCGGAGCGCTATACATCACCGAGAGACAACGCAAGGAAATTATGGCCTTTTATTCCCGTTGCTTACCGGACGCTGAGCGAATCGTCGGGAGATGCGTCTAATGGTCTATGACCCAACTAGGCACCACCGCTGTTCTATCCGGCTCCAGGGATACAATTACGTCCAGGCTGGGGCGTATTTTGTGACGATATGCGTCCAGGGGCGGGCATGTTTGTTCGGGGATGTGGTGAACGGGGAAATGCGGCTATCCATTATGGGATGTATTGTCTATAAATGTTGGCAGGAAATTCTGGTTCATTTTTCAAACGTGGTTCTTGACGCGGTTGTGATCATGCCTAACCATGTGCATGGGATTATCGTTATCGACAATGACGGGGTGGCATATGCTGTAGGGGCGACGCATGCGTCGCCCTTGCGAGGACCACGACCACGTTCTATTGGAGCCATTGTTGGATCTTTTAAATCCGCTGCCGCAAAGCGTATCAACAAACACCGCAGCACATTGGGCGCGCCCGTCTGGCAACGCCATTATTACGAACACATCATACGGAGCGATGAATCCCTGTACCGCATCCGGGAATACATCGTCAACAATCCCATGCGATGGGAATTCGACCGAGAAAATCCCGTGAGGGCGACGCATGCGTCGCCCCTACAAAAGGACGAACCATGGCGCATATGACCGAAACCGACATTGAATACTTGATGCTGATTTTAGTGAAAAATCAATTGGCGAAGTTTTGTCAATCTGCTATAGTCACCCCCTGGCCGTGTCGGCCGGAATCTAACTTACACCAGAGACCAAAATGAACCCTAACCCTGCCGGCCGGCATATAGAACCGCCCTCACGAATCGAATCCTGGCGGATGTTCGATCGGATAGCCCAGCGCTATGATCTATTGAACCGCATCCTGTCCTTGGGTCAGGATATCCTCTGGCGGCGTCGGTTGGCCCGGAACCTGGATGGTCTGCCCCGGCCGCGGGTGCTGGACCTGGCCACCGGGAGGGCGGATGTGCTCCTCTCAATTTGTCAGACCAACGAACAGGTTCGATTCGCCGCGGGACTGGACATGTCGGTCCAAATGCTGGAAGTGGCCGCCCGAAAGGTCCGGGACGCCGGATCGGCCGCAGACATCGCTCTGATCCAGGCTGACGCCATGCACGTTCCAGTGCGGGAGAGGAGTGTGGATGTAGTGACCATAGCCTTCGGCATCCGGAACGTCATTGATTTCGATCAGACATTGCGGGAAATGTACCGTGTCCTCAATCCAGGCGGCCGGGCGCTCATCCTGGAGTTCTCTCTTCCGTCCCATCCATTATTCCGGAGACTATATTTATTCTATTTTCGGCATATCTTACCCCGGATCGGGGCCGTCATCTCCGGGGATGACTATGCTTACCGGTATCTGAACCAGACCGTTGAGACATTCCCCTACGGTCGGAATTTTTGTGACCACATGACCGCGGCGGGTTTCCGGCAGGTCCGACAGATACCCCTTACCTTCGGTATCGCCGCCATTTACCGGGGCGAAAAATCGTGAAAAGCCCGGCCCCTTGTCTTTTTGCCCTTCGGGTTGCCTTTTTTCTTAACACTTAACTATGTTCATTTTTCTTGTCAGAAATGTCCTATCGAGGTAGGCTGTTGATATCTATTGAGCAGACAAAGCAGGCTTTGAGTCAACAACTCGAATCATTGTGTCGTGATCAAGAAGCCGCCGGACCACCGGCTCAGATGAAGGCCATCCGGCGCGTGGAAGCGCCCGTGGATATCGGTGACCCGTTGGACTGGTTAAGCCACCAGGCCCATGCGACAAGAACCTACTGGGCCAACCGTGAGGGTAGTCTGGAGATGGCCGGGGTGGGCCGGGCGGATAGCCTTAGTGGGCAGAATAAACTGGATTATGAAGCTATTTTTGCCGGCATGCACCAGACTCTTCAGGCCTCTTACCCCAATGTCCGTTATTATGGCGGATTTCGATTCAATCCCCTGGTGACTGCCGACAAATACTGGGCGGCCATACCGGGATACTCATTTATTGTGCCTCGCTTTGAGGTCATCCGAAGCGGCAGCGCCACTCGACTGGCTTACAACTTCATTTCGCCGCAAGACGGGCCCGTAGAAGACGTACGCCGGCAATTTCAAGAAGAATTAGAAGCCCTGCGGTTGGAGCCGCGTCATCGGGCCAAGTTTTCGATTGAGCTAGGCAGCCGATGGGATTTGCCGTCTCAAAAAGAGTGGGAAAAAATTGTGCGGACGGCCTTGCAGATGATTGAGAACAATGAACTCCAGAAGATCGTCCTGGCCCGCAAATCCATATTCGAGCTCAGAAAATCTTTGAATCCTTTCCGGCTGTTAAAACGGTTGACGAAATTTAAGTCCAATGTCTATTACTTCGGCTTTCAACCGGTTAAGAGCGTAGCTTTTATTGGAGCCACCCCGGAGCGTCTGTATTACCGGGAAAATCAGGAGCTGATCAGCGAGGCCATTGCCGGGACCAGAGCCCGGGGCAAAGACGCGGAGGAAGATCAAGCCTTAGAATTGCAGCTTTTGAGGAGTTCCAAAGAGATTCAAGAGCATCGCTGGGTGAGCAAAGTGGTCCAAGAGGCTCTCGATCCGATTTGTCTCGAATTACACACCCCCGTCCGGGAGCATATCCTGAAGTTACCGAACGTCCAACATCTCTTCACCAGCTTCCGGGGTAAGCTCAAGCCCGGCATTACCGATGGGGAGATTTTGTCGAAATTGCATCCCACCCCCGCCGTCGGGGGCTATCCCCGCATTGAATCACTTATTAGAATCTCGGAATTGGAGCCCTTTGACCGTGGCTGGTACGCGGGCCCGGTGGGTTGGGTGAGCCGGGATGCCGCTGAATTTGCCGTAGCCATTCGGTCTGCCCTGGTCTCGTCCAGTTCCATCTCCCTGTTCGCCGGGGGCGGCATAGTGCCCGGTTCCGTACCGGAAGAAGAGTGGGAAGAGGTCGAAAACAAGATTTTGAAATTCACCAGCATATTTAAGAGTGATGGGTATCTTTGAGAACGGAATCGGAAAAACCCTATCCGAACAAAGCTGGAGGTTTCGGGCTATGGAGAATGACTCTTTCATCACCCGGCTCATCATTCGCTCCTTTAAGTCTATTGTTGATCAGGAAATTGACCTTGGCCTCGTCAATGTCTTTATCGGCGCCAATGGAAGCGGCAAGAGTAATATCCTTGAAGCTTTGGGCGTCCTTTCCGCTGCCGCATCCGGGCGGGTGGACGATGAATCGCTGCAACGGCGAGGGGTGCGGCCAGGGGTCCCACGGCTCTATAAGAGCGCGTTTGAAGCACGTTCCCCCCTGCACATCTATTTCGAGGCTAAATCGGAAGCTGCCGGGTTCTCCGTTAGTCTAAATAGTCCTCTGAAAAGGCCGAGACCAGCCTGGCAGTACAAAACAGAAGAGCTTCGGTCGGAAAATAAAAAGGTGGCCGGCCGGGACCGCGGAACGGCGAAAAACTCCGAGCAGGGCATCGCGGCATTGGCAGTGGTGGAAATGAAGGAATCGAATCCGGCTGTCCAACTCTTGAATATCTTGCGCGATTACGCCATCTATACCCCTAACACCCCGGTATTGCGGGGGGTGACTCCGGATCCTCAGACCAGAGAACCCGTGGGGCTGGCGGGGGGACGGCTGGCTGAAGCCGTTGGAGAGTTGAAAACACTGGCTCTGGGAAATGATTTCTTAGAGGA
>JADFYA010000062.1 GCA_015233285.1 Deltaproteobacteria bacterium
TCTTCTTGACTTCCAGGGGAATGCCCTTGACCGTCTTAATGGCCACTATCAACTCTTCTTTGTCCATCCCGTGAACGCCGACGATCTCACCCAAACTTAAGGCCAACTCGCGTAGTTCCTTAGCCGTCATCTTCTCGAGGGGTTTTTCCTTTTGGATTTTCTTCTTTTCCTTACTCATGGTATCTCCTTATAGGTATCTAAAATAATTAAGAACCAGGACTGAAAGGCCCAGTCTTCCGACCATTGGCGACAAAAATAATTACTATAGCCCATAATCCTGGCATTATCAAGATATTTTACGTTGGCTTTTGGGTGTCGATCTGGGCTTTTTGAAGTTTGCCGCTGAAATCGCGGTAAATTACCTTCCATTTAGTATAATGATCAAGCGCTCCACCGCGGCCTCCCGCCTCCCGCGGACCCAGACCGGTGGCTTTAGTCCCGCCAAAGGGAAGATGGATCTCCGCCCCGATGGTGGAGGCATTGATGTAAACCAGCCCTGAGTCCAGGTCCCTCTCCGCCGTGGCCGCGGCGTTGACATCGCGGGTGTAAATGGCTGAGGACAATCCATAACGGACTCCGTTGGCCACCTCAATGGCCTGCCTCAAATCCTTAACTTTGATGACTGAGACCACGGGCCCGAAAATTTCCTCTTGGGCGATGGTCATCTGGGGCTGGACATCCACAAATATGGTTGGGGTATAATAATATCCATAGGCGCAAGTCCCTTCCCGGCAGATCTTCCCGCCCAGGGCCAGGGTGGCGCCTTCTTTTATGCCCTCTTGAACGTATCGGCTGACTTTCTCCAACTGATCCTGGTGAGCCAGGGGACCGACATCCGTTTCCGGCAACAATCCGTCACCCAGGACCAGGGCGGCTGCTTTGGCTTTAAACGCCTTGACGAATTGGTCATGAATCCCGGCCTGGACGACAACCCGGCCGGCCGCCGTGCATCGCTGACCCGTGGTTCCAAACCCACCCCAGACCGCGCCTTCCACAGCCAGGTCCAGGTCGGCGTCATTCAACACGATGATCGCGTTCTTCCCGCCCATTTCGGTGGCCACTTCTTTGTGGTTGCGGCCGAGAGCGGCCTCTATCCGGGATCCGACCGCCCAGGACCCGGTGAAGGATACGGCATCAACTTCGGGGTGGTCGACCAACGGCGTTCCCACCTCCGGGCCTGTCCCGTGGACCAGGTTAAGCACGCCTGGGGGTAATCCCGCTTCGATCAGCACCCGGACGAATTCCGTGGCGCAAACACCGGTATAACTCGATGGTTTGAACACCACGGTATTACCACAGACCAGGGCTGCGCAAATTTTCCAGGCGGGAATGGCGATGGGGAAGTTCCATGGAGTAATCAGGCCGAAAACCCCCTTGGGTACCCGGATGGATTTCATGTCTTTGTCCCGGAGTTCCGAATGGGCCGTTTCACCCGACAACCTCCTGCCTTCACCGGCCATATAATAGGCCATATCGATGGCTTCCTGGGCGTCGCCAAGACCTTCGCTCAAAACCTTGCCCATCTCCATGGTCACCAGCCGGCCCAGGCGGTTCTTTTCCCGTTTGAATATCTCGGCGGCTTCATAAAGGATTTCACCCCGGATGGGCGCGGGAGTCAACCGCCACCGGTCAAAAGCGCTTCGGGCCGCAATCACTGCCCGGTCCACATCTTCAGCGGAAGACCGGGGAATGATCCCGATAATTTCGGCAGTCCGGGCCGGATTGAGGCTGTCCATGGTTTGGCCTGAAACCGCCGGAACCCATTGGCCGTTGATATGGTTCAGATAAAGGTCAGGCATAGGTTATCCTTCCATATTGCCGGGTTCAATGTTCGGCTTTGGAGCGGTTGGGTTGGTTGTGGGTTTTAGAGTGCTATGAACCTGGGTGCCGCCAGGGACATATCCTGGTTCTATAGTCATTTTGACAGGCCTGGCCTGGGCTATCTCTTCTCGGGAAGTGGCCGGGTTCTGGCGGGCCGCGGCGCTATGCGACATATTCAAGAAAGCGCTAAACATCTCGATGGGCAAAGGGAAAATGGTGGTGGAATTGTTCTCCACGGCGATTTCACGCAAAGTCTGGAGATAGCGAAGTTGCAGGGCAATGGGATGAACTTCGATGATTGCGGCTGCCTCGACCAATTTGGTGGCTGCCTGGAATTCGCCCTCGGAGTTGATAATTTTGGCCCGGCGTTCCCGTTCGGCTTCCGCCTGCTTGGCCATGGCCCGTTGCATGTCCTGGGGCAGGTCGATATGTTTCACCTCCACCGTGGTTACTTTAATGCCCCAAGGATCAGTGTGTTTGTCGAGTATTTCCTGCAATTCGGTGTTAATTTTTTCCCGTTCGGATAAAAGCTTGTCCATTTCCGCCTGGCCGCAAACGCTTCTTAGAGTGGTCTGGGCCAACTGGGAAGTGGCGAAAAGAAAGTTTTCCACCTGGACGATGGCCTTAGTCGGGTTCATCACCCGAAAATAGATGACCGCGCTGACTTTCATGGAGACGTTGTCCCTGGTGATGACGTCCTGGGGTGGGACGTCCATGGCCACCAGCCGCAGGCTGACCTTGACCATCCGGTCGATCACCGGGATCAGAAGAATCAGCCCCGGTCCTTTGGCCGCGATGACCCGGCCCAGGCGGAAGATTACTCCCCGTTCGTATTCATTCAAAACTCTGATGGCTGAAGACAGAAATATTACCACCACGACGACAATGGACAGGACACCGAACATAGCTCTTCTCCTTTATTAAGGGTTTCAGGTGGAATGCTGATGAAGACCGTCTTCGGCCGGGTCTTTCGGCGTTAGGTCGGAGTTGGACATAGGCTTCACTGTTAGAATCAGGTCGATTGCCTGGGTGACTATGACGGCCTCGCCTTCGGGTATCGGGTCTCGGCTTTGGGCATTCCAGTATTCACCATGAATGAAAACTTTGCCGCCGGCCGCGTCAACCCGCTCGATGACCCGCCCGGTTTCGCCGATCAATCCGGCTTCGCCTGTCGTGGGCGCGGAGAATTGGGCCCGCACCACCAGCGTCGTCACAGTTAAAAAGAATAGGGCGGTAATTAGTATGGTCGGCAGGAAGACACTCCAAGATACCTGCATCGTACTTCCGGTCTGCCGAAACAAAAATATGGAGCCCAAAGTCAGGCAAATCAGGCCGGATAAAGCCAACAGCCCGAAACTGGGGATTTTGATTTCCAGCAGCAGGAAGATCAGGCCGAGAACTATTAACAGCATCCCGGCGTAGTTGACCGGCAGCGCCTGAAAGGCATAAAAGGCCAAGACCAGGCAAGTTGCCCCGACCACGCCCGGAAAGACTGCTCCGGGATGGGAGAACTCGAGATACAGCCCGGCCAGTCCGATCATCATCAGGATATAGGCGATATTCGGATCGCAAATAATTTTGAGGATACTCTCCCGAAGGTCCTCCACGGTCCGTTTCAAGACATAGGGATTGGTCTGGATGGTGCCGGCCCGGCCCCGGCCCTTGATGGTGAATCCGTTCATTTTCTTGATCAAGTCATCGGTGTTGTCGGCTACAAAGTCTACTACGTCTAAATCCAAGGCTTTTTCGGCGGTGATGGAAACGCTTTCTTTGACCGCCTGGGCCGCCCAATCAGCATTCCGGCCCCGTTTTTCGGCCAGGCTTCTGACATAGGCGATCATATCGTTTTCTACCTTCAGAGCCATGGTCTTAGCCACATCTTGACCACCCGCGGATACCGGATGGGCTGCGCCGATATTGGTGCCCGGAGCCATGGCCGCGATATCGGCCGCGATGGTAATCATCACCCCGGCCGAAGCGGCGCGAGCCCCGGATGGAGAAACGAAGACGACCACAGGAACGGCCGACCCCAAAATGGCCTTGACGATATCCCGCATGGACGTGTCCAGTCCGCCGGGGGTATCCAGCTCGATGATGAGACAGATCGCGTGTTCATCATTAGCCTGGCGGATTGCCCGGAGAACCAGTTCGGCTGAACCTGGATTGATTGAACTCTCCAGCCGCACGGCCCGGATTATCCGGTTTTGAGCATTGAGAGGAGGAGGGGTCAGGGTTGCGACCGGCGATTTTTCTATTACTTTGGCCCCGATCAGCAGGGCGACCCCTAAGAAGATGATTATCATCGATAGAACGCGCCGCAAAACGGATTTTGTGCCCATAATGAGTCTCCTCAATAAGGTCGTGCCTGCGAGAAACGAGTTTAACGAATTATAGCATACCTGAAAAAGAAAATAAAGATTACTATTAACCAGGTGATATTTTTGCCGGTGAGATGGTCGGCAGGTCGGTGGATACTTGATGAGCCTTTGCCGCCCCACGGCTATCCAGGTGCCGCCCCCCGGTTTGGCTGAACAAACAAGCGAATGTCCTCACCCTGGATTTAAAGAAAGAAAAAGCCTGAAATTGTCTTTATTTTCTTGCATTTCAGCCGATTATTTAATAATATTTCAGGTAATCGGATAATTTTGACTGTTGCCGGCAGATCATTCAACTCGGTATATTTATTGGCGATTAACCGAAACATTAGCTCGAGAAATTGTCGTCTGGGCGTTTCCCATTGCGGCCTGGCCACTGGTATGCGTATTCAAGTCCAATTGGAACATGATCGACGAGATGCTTTGATGAAACTGATGGATCGAAAGAACTTTCTTTCCCTGGCCCGATGGCTGCTTTGCCTGACGCTGGTTGTGGGCGTGGTCTTTCTTAGATCACCCTCTGCCTCGGCGGAAGAGCCAAAGCGGATTGTGGTGGCCGGCGATAGGTCTTACGCCCCATTCGAATTCATCGGCGCGACCGGTCAACCCCAAGGGATTTTTGTCGATATTTACCGGTTGTGGTCTGAAAAAACGGGAGTTGAGGTGGAATATCGCTTAATGACCTGGGAAGAGGTTCTTAAGCGGTTGCAAGAAGGCCGGGCCGATGTCATTGGCGGAATTTTTCCCACCCCGGAACGGGAAAAACTGTACGACTTCTCCCTACCCTATTATGAAATCCCGGTAAATATTTTTTTCCGGAGCAATATATATGGGATCAGTAAGTTAGAAGACTTGGTCGGGTTCAAAATCGGTGTCGTCAAGGAAGATTCTTCCGAGGATGTCGTCCGGAAAAAAGTACCCCAGGCGGTTGTGGTCACATATGCCTCGTTTGAAGACCTGGTCCGGGCGGCCGTGGAAGGCGAGATTAACGTTTTTGTGGCCGACACCCCGGTGGCTATTTTTCATCTGAATAAACTCGGTCGGGCTGATAAATTTAAATATTCCGAACAACCGGTCTATAGCTCCAAGGTCTGCGCCGCGGTCAAAAAAGGGGATGCGGCACGATTGAAATTGCTCAATACCGGAATCGGGAAGATCACCAACCAGGAAAAAGAGGCGATCAAACTCCACTGGATAGGAGTGTCTCTGGCCCGGAAGATCCCTTGGAGGTTATTTGGGCTGGGCGCAATTCTGGTTCTGATCATCGTGGCCGTCATTCTCTTCTGGAACTATCAACTGCGGCGGCGGGTGGCCCTGGCAGCCTTGAATCTAAACGCCCAGGCCGCCACCGACAGTCTGGTGGCCAAGATATCAACGCGGTTTATCAGATTCAGGGCTGATGATTTTGATCTCAACATCACCCGCGCCCTGCAGGACGTTGGTGAATTTATTGCGGTGGAGCGGATTTGCCTTTTTGTCTCCGACAGACCCGGTTTGATGAGAAAAACCCATGACTGGCGTTGTCCCGACCTTGAGGCCGGTTCGGCCATGGAAACGGATGAACTTGATTTAACCGAGGTGCCCAGGATTTATGACCGGCTCCGGCTGTGGGAGATTGTCGGGGATCTTGACTTGGTCAAGAATGGAGAAATGTCGGAGGCTGATAAATTACGTGAGGTTATGTGGTCGGCCAGGTCTATCATTTTGACGCCCATCATTTATGGGGGTAATCTGGCAGGCGTTATTGCAGCTTGTACCATAGCGCATAGTAAGATGTTTCTAACCCACGAAATTAGGCTGCTGAAAATGGCCGCTGAAATTTTGGCCAATGCCTTGGAGCACGAGCGGGGAGAAAAGGCCTTAAGCGAAAGCGAGAACCGGTACCGGGTGGTGCTGGATTCATCCGCGGACCCGATCATCGTTTACGACCACGACCGCAAGGTCAATTTCACCAATCCCGCTTTCTCGCGGGCGTTCGGCTGGACCCCGGAGGAAATATCCGACCATGAACGGAATTTTATCCCGGAAGAAAAACAATCGGAAATGGAAACGGCCATGCAACGTCTGGCCTCCGGCCCGGAAGACTATTTGTATTTTGAATCTATCAGATTAGACAAGAACCGTGTCCCGATCGACGTCAGTGTCAGCATGGCTGCTCACCGCAGCCCCGAAGGCAGCCTCCTGGCCGTAGTCACGAATCTGAAAGACATCACAGCCTGGAAGAGGGCAGAGAAAGACCTCCAACAGAGCCAGGACCGGTTTAAAAATCTCTATGAAAAATCACTTAGAACCGAGGAGGTCTATCGGTCTTTGTTTGATGCCTCGGCCGACGCCATTGTGCTTTATGATTTGGAGGGCCGCACAAGATACATCAGCCCCTCATTTACTAAGATATTCGGCTGGACCCTGGACGAGGTCCTGAATACCCGAATTCCGTTTCTGCCGGAGGCGGAAAAAGAACCCACTCTAAAGACAATCACTGATACTATTACGATGGGAACGCCCTGTCACGGCTTTGAGAGTAAACGGATGTCTAAGGATGGCCGGATCCTGGATGTGAGTATCAGCGCCTCCAGATATGACGACCACGCCGGCCGGCCCGACGGGTTGCTCGTGGTATTACGTGACATCACCCAGCAGAAGCTGCTTCAAGCCCAACTCCACCACGCCCAGAAGATGGATGCCGTGGGCGCCCTGGCCGGGGGGGTGGCCCATGACTTCAATAATATTCTCCAGGCGATTATGGGTTACATCCAACTCCTGCTCCTGGATAAAGATGAGAATCATCCGGAGTATGAAGAACTGCGGGCCATCGAACAGGCCGCCCGCCGGGCCACCGAGTTGACCCAACAACTTCTGACATTCAGCCGCAAGGTGGAGAGCAAGAAACGGCCCATGGAACTTAACCTGGAGATCATGCAGGTAAGAAAGTTGTTGGCCCGGACTATCCCCAAGATGATCGCCATTGATCTGGATTTGACGGACGACCTGGGGCTGATCGAGGGCGACCCGGCCCAAATCGAACAGGTGCTGATGAATCTTGGGGTAAATGCCAAAGATGCCATGCCTGAGGGAGGCAGACTCAGGTTCAAGACCCGAAACGTAACCCTCGACGAAGAATATTGCCGGATGCACCCCGGAATGACTCCGGGCAGCTTTGCTCAGATAACTATTTCCGACACTGGTCAGGGAATGAGTCGTGAGGTCCAAGAACATATCTTTGAACCGTTTTTTACCACCAAGGAGTTGGGCAAAGGGACCGGCCTGGGTCTGTCCATAGTCTACGGGGTGGTCAAGGATCACGGCGGGAATATCACTTGTTACAGCCAACCGGGACAGGGCACGGAGTTTCGAATCTACTTGCCGGCGCTGGACATGGAGGCTTGCTTAGAGCAGGATCCGGCCGCGGAAGAGATGCCGCCCGGAGGTGACGAGACCATCTTACTGGTGGACGACGAACCCTCAATCAGCAACCTGGTCTCCCAATTGCTGGTTACCCAAGGCTATAATGTATTGACCGCGGCCAACGGCTTTGAAGCGTTGCAGGTCTACAAACAGAATGCCGACCAAATCGCCCTGGTTATCCTTGACTTGAATATGCCGGAGATGGATGGCCGCGTTTGTTTGGAGCAACTCCGGGAAATGGACCCCAAGATAAAGGTGATCATCTACAGCGGTTTTTCCAGCGAGCCGGTCAAGGATAGCGCGATTGCGGCCGGGGCCAAAACATTTCTGACTAAGCCGTTCAATGTGGTTAAGATGCTTACGGTTGTCCGCGAAGTCTTAGAGGCGGATTAACGCAGGGCAAACGCATAAAATTTTCTTTTCTGGAATATTATCTTGTTGAATAAAGAAGGCGAGAAAGTGCCAGAGGGACGGACCTATTTTTGATTCCGCCTCAGGGTGGCGCTTCGCTGACCCTGGGCTAGATTGTTTTTCCCCTACGGGAAAATGGATTTAGTCAACCCGAACGAGATGATTTGCCTTGCAGGTCTATTGTCGGGACCAAGCTCACCATTGACCAGGCCACCGTCCCAATGCCCCGGAGGGGCTACCCAATCTAGCCCAGGGTCAACGAAGTGCCACCCTGGGTAAGGGCGCACGCCAAAGAGCCAATTGTAACCGTTCAAACTATAAGTCCCGGGGAGGCAACACGCTGCATCCCCGGGAATAACGGCTGGTATGGGTCTGGAAATCAACCAGGATCAACCCTCTTTTCAATCGTACTTCAACGTTTTTTCTAAGAGTTTGGCTTGAGCGGCGGCCAGCCTGGCGATGGGCACCCGATGAGGAGAACAGGAAACGTACGTCATCCCGATGGCATGACAGAACTTGACCGCATCAGGATGACCGCTTTGTTCGCCGCAGATACCGACTTTAAGGTCTTTTTTTGTTTTCCGGCCAAGTTCGACCGTCATCTTCATCAGCCGCCCCACGCCATGGATGTCCAGGATTTCAAAGGGGTTGTCGTGGAGGATCTTGTTTTCGTTATAAAGCGGCAGGAATTTGTTTTCAGCGTCTTCCCGGGAGAAGGAGAAAGTGGCCTGGGTCAAGTCATTGGTGCCGAAAGAGAAAAATTCAGCCAACTCGGCTAGTTTATCGGCTCTCATGCAGGCCCGGACGACTTCGATCATGGTCCCGAATTTGAAAGCGATACTAACCTTGTATTTCTTGGTCACCGAGTCGGTAATAGCCGTCACCAGGCGGTGAACCCATTTCAATTCCTGAAGGGTACACACTTGGGGGACCATAATTTCGGGTTTGATATCGTGGTCCTCCTGGAGAAGCTCAGCCGTTGCTTCCAGGATGGCCTGGATTTGCATGGCATAGATCTCGGGATAAGAAATCCCCAACCGGACACCCCGGTGGCCCAGCATGGGATTAATTTCCGAGACGGCTTTGACCTTAGCCAGTAGCTCTTCTTTATATCTGATTAACTTTTTATCAACATTCTGTTCTCGGATTTTGTGGATGGCCTCGAGGGTGGTTTTGATCCCGGGAATAAACTTTTGGAGAGAAGGATCAAGTATGCGCATCGCCTCCGGCAACTCCTCCATGGCATTGATAGTCTCTTCGAACTCCTTGAGCAGGCTCAACTCCGTCATCACTTCTTCTTGAGTGGGTAAAAATTCGTGAATCGGCCGGTCCAAGAGCCGAATGGCCACCGGCAGCCCTTCCATGGCCTGGAAGATCGCTTTGAAGTCCTCTTTTTGAAGAGGCATCAGCTTGTCGATGGCTGCCTGGCGTTCTTTTGGTGAGTTGGCCAGAATCATTTCCCGGACAACAGGCAACCGGGATGGGTGGTTGAACATGCGCTCAGTGCGGCATAGGCCAATGCCCTGGGCCCCATAGCTTCTGGCCTTTCGGGCCATTTCAGGGGTATCGGCGTTGGCCATGACGCCTAAGGTGGCAATGTCGTCGGCCCAGTGCAGCAGGGTCAGCATATCCCCGACGAATTCCGACTCCACCGTGGGCACGGAGTCCACATAAACGGTCCCATTGGCGCCGTCTATGGTAATGATATCGCCTTCCTGTACCGCTTGCTTACCAATCTTGGCCGTACGCGCCCGAAAGTCGATAACCAGGTCCTTGCATCCGCAGACATAAGGTTTGCCCATCTCCCGGGCGACCACGGCGACCTGGGATGTCTTTTCCCCCCGGCTGGTCAGAATACCCTGAGTGGCAAAGAAGCTGTAGCTATCGCTCGGTTTGGCCTCTTCCCGGACCAAAATCACTTTTTCGCCGGCATTACCCGCTTGTTCCGCCCGGTCAACGTCAAAGATAACCTTGCCCGAGGCCGCTCCTGGAGAACCTCCAATGCCCTTGCAGACCGGCTTGGCCGCGGTCGTCTTATCGATGGCGCGATGTAAGAGTTGTTCGAGTTGCTTGGGATCAACTCGGAGGATAGCTTCCTCTTCAGTCATCAAGGCTTCATTGACCATGTCATTGCATGTCTTGACCCGAGCCCAGGCATTCATTTTGCTATTTCTGGTTTGGAGGGCGTAGAGTTTTTTCTTTTCCACCGTGAACTCGAAATCCTGGACTTCCCGGAAGTGATTTTCCAGGGAGTGTCTGAGATCTTCTAATTCTTTATAGACCTTGGGCATTTCACGTCGGAGTTTTTGGATTTCTTTGGGCGTCCTGATGCCGGCGACCACGTCTTTCCCCTGGGCGTTGGTCAGGTATGTTCCGAACAGCCTGTTTTCTCCAGTGGCGGGATTCCTGGTGGAGGCTACGCCGGTGCAACTGTCATTGCCCATATTGCCGAAAACCATAGTACAGATGTTAACCGCAGTGCCGTTAGCCATTTCGGGGGTGATATTGAATTCCCGCCGGTGGTCAGCCGCCCGTTTCCCCATCCAGGAGCCAAACACGGCCTTTATGGCCATTTCCAACTGGGTATAAGGATCTTGAGGAAAATCGGTTTTGGCTTGGGTTTGAATAACCGATTTAAACTCATCGCAAATCCGTTTCATATCCGCGGCGGTCAGTTTGGTTTCGTCGGTGGTGTTTATGACTTGTTTGGCCGATGACATAATGCCGTCGAATTCACCGTCAATCCCCAGGGCCACCTGGCCGAACATCTGGACAAGACGACGGTAAGCGTCATAGGCGAAGCGTTCGTTATTGGTCAGGGTAGCCAGGGCCTTGACCGTTTCATCGTTTAAACCGAGATTCAATACAGTATCCATAATGCCCGGCATCGGCATGGCGCCTCCGGGACGGACCGACACCAGGAGTGGATTTTTAGGGTCGCCGAAAGACTTGCCCGTGGTTTTTTCTATCACAGCCATTTCTTTTTTGATTTCGTCCATCAATCCAGCCGGCATATTCTTGCCTTGTTCGTAGTATTGCAGACAAGCCTCAGTGGTGATCAAAAATCCAGGCGGAATGGGAAGCCCCATCTGGGTCATCTCGCACAGGTTGGCCCCTTTGCACCCCAGGAGTCTTTTGTTTTTTCCATCGCCGTCCTTAAAATTATAAACATACTTGTGAGCCGACTTCGCCATAGTGTTCCTCCGGTTGCGTTCGTGGTTTCACAGTGCTGTTATTGTTTTGATAAGAGAGTAAAGGTTATCATAAATTTAAGAATAAATAAAACCTTAAATGAACTCGAGGCAGGGCGGAGGCGTGATTTTTTTAGAGGGGCGCGATAGTCCGATATGAACAGGGCAGGGCACCGCTTCTCTTTCCCCGGCTAATCTGGTCTGGCCCTCGTATTTGAAGACCCCCTTCCGTGGCTTTCTCGCCTTCTTTATTTGCTCCGGTAATACTTCACAAAAAATATTTCATACGTTTGTCCTGTCACGACTTCAGGTTTTTCTTGAATAATGACGAAATAATCTTTATGCTGCGCCTAGCCGGAGACTCTGCGGTTGAGAGATGCTTCCCTGGGTTTGATGAGTCAGACTAGGGCGACGACAATTTCATGAAATAAATAAGCATGTTCATTAATTTGACGGAAAGAGTGGATAATGACGGATAACGGATTATTACTTCAAAAAATCAACGAGAAGTACGGAACATTTTTTACCACCATTCGGGTGGCGGACACGACCTTAAAATTTCTCCAGGTTAAAGAAGAAACAAAGCACCTTGAAGATGTTATCGATAAATGGCAACGAGGCCAAACGATCTTCCCGTTCTGGACCCGGATTTGGGAAGCAAATTTGATCCTGGCCCGGTTTATGTCCATGATTCCTCCCGATCCGGCCAAACCGGTGTTGGAACTGGGTGCGGGCATGGGAGTAACGGGTCTCTTCGCCTCCGCCTTCGGCCATCAGGTCATTTTGACTGATTTGGAGGACGAGGCCCTGGATTTTGCCCGACTCAACATTGCTGAAAATAAATTGACCAATGTGACGGTCCGCCGGCTGGACTGGATGGAACCGGATATGGACCGGAAATTCGATTTGATTATCGGGTCCGAGATACTATATGAGAAGTCTGTTTTTCCTCCGTTGGTTGCCTTGATTGACCGGCTGCTGACGGACGACGGGGTTATTTATCTGGCCCAGGGTATGGATCGGCCCTGTGCCGGATTTTTCAAACTACTGGGCAAGAGATTCAAGGTGGCCAGTTTGCCCAATCGCCTGAAGTCAGGTAGTGACGAATATAAGGTCCATGTCTTTGCAATTAAGAGGGCCTAACAGGATGGAGTCAAATATGGGTCTGTTGTCTGGGAGCGCCGGTTTTTGCCGGTATCAGGTATTGGGGGAATTGCCCGAAGTATTTTGGGATTTTGTAGATAAAAAAATTAAGGCATATTCTTTTCAAGATATTGACGGAAATGCCGATGAGATGTCTGCCGGCTGGGTAGGGCTGGGGAACATTTTTGACAGGGAATTTTCCTATGCCAACTATTCCCGAGGGGCATACGTGACCTTCAGTCTCCGCCTGGATACGCGGACAGTGCCGGCCGCATTGTTCAAGCGCTACGTAGAGGCGGAGATAAACGAAAAGCTGCGGCAGGAGGAGCGTAAGCGGTTGTCAAAAAGGGAAAAAGAAGAGATTAAGGAAAAGGTCAAGCTTGACCTTTTATCCAAGACCATGCCTGTCCCGGCCGTTTTTGATATCCTTTGGAATTACCAGGAAGCCTGGCTCTTGCTGTTTTGCTA
>JADFYA010000063.1 GCA_015233285.1 Deltaproteobacteria bacterium
CCTGACATGACCGGTCTGGATATAGATTGGGGCATGGCCCCACAGACTAATACAAGGAATATTTCGTTTCCCGGCCTCTTCCATAATACAGGTATGGATACTCATAGGACCATTATATTCAGCCGGATGCACGGACAATTGCCCCAAAGGAAGAATCAGCTTCGGGTGATTGACCAATCCCGATATCTTGGGCTGCGCGGAATGAAGGACATAATCGAGAGTTCCACCCACGGTAAAGATTGTTTTGACTTGCAATTCTTCGCAAAGATTCAAAAAAGCGGCCGAATATCCCCGCCATCTAAACTGAGGTTCTTCACCCAAAAACAAAATCAGCGGCGGCGGCCCAGTGGAATAATAAAATGAGTTCTCCGGAAGAGCGACTTTGACCACCAGCCCATCTTTGACTACTGCCGTGGGCCGATGATCACAGGCATTGAAATACTCTTCCCAATTGATCTCGGCGAATTTCCGACCACTCAGTTTTTGAATCAAGTATCGCAGCACCCCGGACGAAACCTCGCCGGCATTGGGCCATCCTAAGAATCCGGCGATCAGATGCGGCTTCTGCAAATCGGGTCTTGTGAGAATCTTTATGGATTCCATCTTCCCTCTCCAAGCCGTTTTATTCCGGGATTTGTGATTGGTCGTCTGGCCACAGGCAATCAGGCCGCCATTAAAAACGCCTCAATAAACTGGTCTAAATCGCCATCGAGGACTGCATCCACATTGCCCACTTCCAGATTAGTTCGATGGTCCTTTACTAACCGGTAAGGATGCAAAACATAGGATCTGATTTGGCTCCCCCAGGCAATTTCTTTCTGGGTGCTGTGAATTTCCTTCACCTTATCGGCCCGTTTCTGCTCTTCCAATTGATAGAGCCTGGCCCGCAAAACCTTCATGGCCAGGTCTTTATTTCGATGTTGAGACTTCTCATTCTGGCACTGGACCACAATCCCGGTGGGTATATGGGTAATGCGAATGGCCGAGCTGGTTTTGTTGACGTGTTGGCCTCCCGCCCCACTGGCCCTGTAGGTGTCTATCCGGATGTCTTTCTCGTTAATATCAATAGTAATATCTTCATCAATGTCGGGGTAGACAAATACTGAGGCAAACGAGGTGTGGCGGCGGCTCCCGGCGTCGAAAGGCGAAATCCTGACCAGCCGATGGATGCCTATTTCGGCCTTCAGGTAACCGTAAGCATAGTCGCCGGTAACGGAAAAAGTGGCGCTCTTGATCCCGGCCTCATCACCGGGTTGCAGATCATACATTTCCACTGCCAGCGAGCGTCGCTCGGCCCAGCGCAAGTACATTCGGAGAAGCATCTCGGCCCAATCCTGGGCCTCCGTTCCACCCGCTCCGGCGTGGATGGTCAAGATGGCATTTCTATTATCATATTCGCCATTGAGCATTTGATTGAATTCGGCCTGGGCCAGATGCTCACCAAGAATTTTGGTCCTCTCTTCCACTTCCGTCAACGTTTCGGCGTCGTTTTCTTCTTCGGCCAGTTGGAGCAACAAATCGACTTCATCCCACTCCGCTTGAAGCTTCGTAAAGCCGTTAATGACGGTGGTGATGGTCGACCGCTCCTGGAGAATGTGTTTGGCCGCCTGGTTATCTTCCCAAAATCCATCTTTGGTGATGATTTTTTCTATCTCTTCCGCCCGCTTAAGTTTGATATCCAGGTCAAAGACAGCCTCTTAAAGCATTGAGTCTTTCTTTTATGTCTCTTAAGCTCTGAAAAAGTTCTCCGCCCATGGTGTAAACCCCTTTCGCCAGGATTCAAAATGTTACAAATTTGGCCACACGACTATAATCAATTGACTCAGCCCTATTCTTGTTTCACTGCGGGCCGGCTGATCATCCAGATCAGAGACGGGGCGATCAGAAAAAACATACATAAATAAGCAAACACGTCGCCATGTAGAGAATAGAAGCTTTTCGTATCTGCCAGCGGGACCCGGTAAGACCGGATGGCCTCCCGGTTTAATTCAGTCCGGCCGATAATCAACCCCGTGGAGCTGATAAAGCCGCTAATGCCGGTATTGGCCGCCCGAGGAATCCAGACCCGATTCTCCACCGCCCGAAAAGTCAACATGGACAGATGCTGGTAAGGCGCCCCGGTGTCGCCGAACCAGGCGTCGTTAGTAATATTAACCAAGACCCTGGCCCCGTTTTGGACTTCTTGACGGCTGATATAGGGAAAAATCGATTCATAACAGATGAGCACGCCGATAGAGCCGAAACCGGCGTTCAAAGTATGACCGGCCGCGCCCGCCGCAAAATCCCCCACGGCCTGAACCATCCCCCCTGCTAATCGGGACAGGAGTGATTTGAGCGGCAGATACTCTCCAAATGGGACCAGATGCTGCTTGTCATACATATCCAGGACCAGACCCTGGGGCGACATTAGATAGGCCCGGTTATAGAGCTGAACGGCTTTGCCCCAACCCTTCCTGGCCGGGCTCCCGAACAGCAGAAATGATTTTACTTTCCCGGCCACCTCAGCCACCCTATCAGACAGGACAGATTCCTCTCCAAAAAAGAAAGGCAGAGAGGTCTCCGGCCAGATGATCAACTCGGGACTTTGTTTGGCCGCCTCAGCCGTCAATCGGGCATACGTATTCAGAGTCCCGATTTTGAATTCGGGGCTCCACTTAACCGCCTGGTCAATGTTTCCCTGGATAACGGAAATGCCGGCCCGAGGCGCCAGGGCCTCTACCGCGGCCACCTGATTTAGGCGCATCAATCCGTAGCCACAGACTAACCCTACGCTGATCAAGGGGATCCAAAAGCCGGGGTTGGTCAGAATGCGGCGGGTCCGGCCCCCGGCCCCGGTCAGATCGAAGATACCGGCATTGACCAGCACCACCAGGAAAGAAACAACGTAGACACCGCCGAAATCCGCCGCCTGAATCAGGACCGGATACTGATACTGGGAGTATCCAACCAGTTCCCAGGGAAATCCGGTGAACAAATGGGCCTTGATCCACTCCAAGGCCACCCACAGGGCCGGATAGACGGCCATGGTGTATTTGAAATGCCGGCCCAGCCACACCCCCAGCAGACCAAACAGCGCCGGAAACAGGTTCAGATAGAACACCAACAGAAAAAGAACCAGAAATCCCAGGGGTCCGTTTAAACCGCCAAAGGTGGTGGAAACATAATAAATCCAATATAGCAGGCTAAGGTTATGGGCCAAACCGAAGAGGTAGCCAAGGCAAAAAGCAGCCTTCCCCCCCTTCCGGGCGATGGATAGAAAAAAGGGCACCAAAGCGCCGAAAGCCACCACTCCGATATCAGGTTTGGGGAAGGCCAGGGTAAGAAGAAGACCTGAACCAAGCGATAAAAAAACATCGCTTAATTTTAACGTGTCCGTTTTAGCTGACCCTGGCTTTATTGACGACTCCATTGGTTTGAGAAGGCGATTCCGTCCGTCTGACGATTCTGACCCGGTCGATCTTACGTTCATCCGCCTCTTCGATGGTCATTTCCAAGTCTTCGAACACGACCGTGTCGTTTACCTGGGGAACCGATCCCGTTATGGAAATAATAAATCCGCCGACGGATTCATAATCGCCGTCAGGTAGTTTGAGATCATAAAAATCTTCTAGTTCGTCGAGTCCCAATCGGGCATCGACCAGGATGGTCTGGTCATCGACCTTGACCAACCAGTCTTCTTCGTGATCATGCTCATCTTGGATATCCCCGACAATCTCTTCTAATACGTCCTCAATGGTGATCAAGCCCGATGTTCCCCCGTATTCATCAATGATGATGGCCATATGGAGTTTCTTGCTGCGAAACTCTTTGAGGAGATCTTTGATGGGCTTCGTTTCCGGAATGTAATAGGGAGGTCGCAGGATATTCTTTAGGTTGAAGGAATCTTTTGGTTGTCCCCAAAATTGGAACAGGTCTTTAGCAAACAGGATACCCACTATGGCGTCTGGTGTCTTTTCATAAACAGGAATTCGAGAGTGTCCTTTGCCGACAATCAGATCGATGATCTGGTCAATGGGGGAATCTTGATCAAGGCAGACCATATCGGTCCGCGGGATCATGATCTCTTTTGCCACAGTATCCCGAAATTCCAAGATACTTTCGATCATGTCTCCTTCGTCTTCAGAAATTAAGCCCCGTTCCTCACCCCGTTCGATTAGATCATGAAGTTCCTGGGGAATTTGACCGCTCTTAACCCGGTCGAGACGCCTCCGAAAAAGCGATGTCAGCCTGGCCATCAGGCCTATACTAAGGTCATCATCCAAGTGTTGGCGTCACCCCCTTCCAAAAAGCAATTCTATTCGCAATCAGACACCCTGTCAAGCAAGATCAGGCTGGAGCAGGAAAAACTTGCCTCCTTGAGGCTGATTCCACATAACTATGTAAATAACGATGTAAAGAAGTTAAGCCCGCGGCTAAAGGCAAGACCGGGTGAGCAGCTCAAAAAGGAACAAAAACGGACGAATAACGTTCAATCACATCATTGATCACCATCTTTACCCGGGCCAGGCATTCTCTGGCCACGCCTCGGGTGATCATTCCGTTTTCTCCCGGCAAGAGTTCTTGGAGACGTCCCGGAGCCTGGTGGATGATAGCGTTTCTTATCTCTATGAACCTGGCCAGAGACTTCCAATGGGGGGCAAAGAACTTTTTACGGCTGAACCCACTCTCCCCCAGGGCCTGACCTAATAAATCCTTCAGAATGTATTCCATGAAATTACGGTCTTTTTGGGTGGATATCAACCTGTCGATGTCGGCCTCGTCACACTGCCGCGATCTGAGAAGACAGCGGATAAACCGACCGATAAAACCCTCGAAAGCCATCATGGCCGTAATGACCACCTGACCGTAATAGGGTCTTTCAAAAAACGGCCGGTCCCGACCAAATCTCTCATCCGGATCTATATCCATCAGGTTGTGCCCATAGGCCAGAAGGACCGCGTAATTGGCCTCTCCGCTGGAAGCCACCTGAGCCTTCAATGTTTCGAGATCCTGCGCCTTCAGGATATTCTCCTTTAGCAACAGTCGCCTGGCCTCCTCCAATTCGGCGATAGTGTTCATCAGCCGATATTCCCGGCCCTCCAGTTTAACCATGAGCAGGCCCATAGCCTCGGCTAATCCCCGTATTTCAAGGGGATATTCCTCCCGGGTCAGGTTCATGATCTCATCGGAGTAGTTGCCGCGGGCGATTTCCTCCGCAATCGTGATCAATTTTTTTGCAAATTCGCGCATGGACGGGGGTGCTCCGAACCGATCCGGTTGATGCCGTTAAAGCGACCTGACTTCAATCATAATTTCGTCCTTACCCCCTTGCCGCGTTTTAATTGTTTCATAAAACTGAAGCGGCCCGCGCAAAGCGTCATGGATCTGCCGCTTGGAGAATCGGGCCGCCAGGTCGGTGCCTGGGGAGACGTGCCCCCGGACGATCAGCTTAATCGTGGCATCCACAGCAGCTCTTGATTCCCTGATAATCTCCCTGGTATGCTCAATCTCTTCCGCCAAAGCCAGATGTTGCTTCTTCAACTCCTCTAATTGTTCAAAGGACTCTGCGCTTAACTTGGCCTGTTTGGTCAACACCCCGATGGTCCGGGTCAACTTGTCCCGTCTGTCGGCGGCCTCATGGTAGAGTTTTTCCTGCTGATAGATAGCGATGTCCACTTTTTCCATTTTTTCCTGGTCCGACAGGGTTTCCTTGGCTTTGACCAGTTTTTTGATGTGGATATGGAGATTATCAAGGGCCGTTCCAACTTCCTCCAAGGCACACTTATATTTTGGTATTTTATCAAGGTTTTTTTTGATCGGGGACAGCTCATTTTCCAGGGCCTCAATCTTCGTGTCCAGCCCACTCTGTTCGGCCAGGAGCCGCCGCAGTTCCATCTCTTGGATCGGATCAATCCCAAAGGACACACTGGTCTTTGTTTCTTCATGGCCCAGGTTCACGAGATCCAACCCTTTGGCGCAGATAATAGTCCCGCCTCTGATGGCGGCATCGGATTTGGTCATACCTAACCGGCCGCCGCACATGACTTCGGAGGTGTGGATGGTGTTCTTGACCAAAATGTCGCCGGTGACGATCACCCGAGAAGCCAATATATAGTCGGCCGACAGGGTGCCGCCCACTTCCACCCGTGCATTAATTATTCCTTTGGCCACGACCATATCGCCGCTGACTTTAACCACGGCGCCCTTATCCACCATGTCGACGACCAGAGACTCCGCCGTTACTTTAAAGCCCGGGGCAATGGTTCCCGTCACTTTAACCAGGCCGTTAAAGGTGATATTCCCCACGGACAAATTGACATCGCCAGATATCTGCCGAATGTTCAAAACTTTTATTTTGCCACTGATCAAAACCGCGCCCCCGGAGCAGGTGGCGAAAACCTTATCATCCGCCAGGGTCGCTCCCTGGCCGACCTTGACCGTGGCGTTCTTCGTCGGAGGTCCCTTAAACTTTCTACCCCGGATATCAATTCCGTCCTTGCTCTCCACCCTGGGGAACTTTTGGGCCAGTAAATCGTCTTTATTGACCATGGGGAGTTGACCCCGCTCCCGAAAGTCTATGCGGCCGGTCTCGTCCACCTTTCCCACCGTCACCGGTTCGGTGTCAAAATAGTATTTGACATAGCCGTCTTTACCGGGAACCGGCTCCACCCCCATGGCGCAATCAACCGCCAGAGGCACTTGTTCGTTCTTGGCCCGGATAACCGCCTGGGAGATGTTCTCGCCCAGAAGCCCGGCGACCACTCCGGCTTCTTTCATAGCTTTGATGACGACGTCGTATGAAACGTCCTTGCCTCCGCGTTGGGGCGGAATAATGGCTAAAGTCGCCTTCATGTCACCCGGCTCCACGGTGATGACGACCCGGCCATCTGTCGGCGGGGGAGACTCCTTTTTCACCGGTTGGGATTTCACCTCGCCGCTGGGAGCTGGGGTGCTCTTTAACCCGGCATCACCACTGGTTGACTTCGACGCCATACCTCATCCTTACTTTTGTTGGACACCTCTCCGCCGGATCAAAAGGCCGAAGATTTGATAAGTAATGATCCACCACTACATTCTTTAACTTGAAACAGAATCAAGTACGATTTGTGCGCCTGGGCCCCGTTTCTCCTGAGTCGAGAGTAATTCCAACCCCCATTTTGACCATTCCCGGCCGTCACTGGTTAAAGGAAACCGTGAGACATCCTCCATGGTTCAATTCTTTAGCATACTTCTCACTGAAATTGCAACCATCTTGTTTAAACAAGAGTCAATCCTGTTCTCTTGCCGCCCAGGCCGGAGACGCGGTTGCCGGCGGCTCGCAGAAGCGGCGATTATGGGCTTGTCAATTATATTTTTCCGCCCAGGCCCGCCGTATACCGGAACCAAGGCAAGAGGCATCAGAGCAGGGTATGATATTCTTGTAAAGAAAAAACACCCAGATCCCTTTTTTTCAGAGTTCTGATCGTCCGAATGGTCGCTCGGGCCCCAGCCAGGGTGGTCGTATAGGGTATCCCGTAGTCCATCGTGGTCCGTCGAATGATATAACTATCTTCGGTTGTGATTCGGCCAAAAGGGATATTGATGACTAGATTGACTTCACCACTTTTAATAGAGTCAATCACATTGGGACTGGGCTCATGGACTTTACCCAGTTCCTTATTGTCAATACCCCATTTTTTTAGAAATTTTGAGGTCCCTTTAGTGGCCAAAATTTCGAATCCCAAATCCTCCAACTGCTCCACCAGCTCTAAAAAACGGTGCTTGTGCCGGTCATGAATGGTGACCAACACCTTCCCCGTCGTGGGCAGGTTTTGCCCGGCAGCCAGTTGAGCTTTAGCAAATGCGGCGCCGAATGACCGGCCGATACCCATAACTTCGCCGGTAGACTTCATTTCCGGGCCCAGCAGGTTATCCACTCCCGGAAACCGCAAAAATGGAAAAACGGCTTCCTTAACCGAAATATGAGGTGGCGTCACCTGTCCTTTAAGACCCAACTCGGCCAATGTCCGCCCCATCATCACCTGCGTCGCCACTTTGGCCAGGGGGACCCCGGTCGCCTTGCTGACAAAGGGAACGGTCCGCGAAGCCCGGGGATTTACCTCCAAAACAAATACCTGGTCCGCCTGGATGGCATACTGGACGTTCATCAGGCCGATCACCTGGAGTTCGGCGGCCATCGCCCGCGTGTACTCCGCGATGCGGTCACACACTTCCTCCGACAGACTGTACGGGGGCAAAACACAGGCACTGTCGCCCGAATGAATCCCGGCTTCTTCGATGTGTTCCATGATCCCGCCGATGACGGTGTCGTGTCCGTCGGATACCGCGTCCACATCCACCTCTACGGCCTGCTCCAAGAAATGATCAATCAGGATAGGATACTCGGGAGACACGGCCAGGGCTTTCTCGGCGAAGGAGATCAAGGAGGACTCGTCATAGACTATCTCCATCGCCCGCCCACCCAGGACATAAGAAGGCCGGACCACAACCGGGTAGCCGATCCGGTGGGCTACGGCCACAGCTTCCTCAATTGATTTGGCTGTCCCGTTTTCTGGTTGCCGAAGCTTGAGTTTCCGCAACATGGCCTCGAAATGTTTTCGATCTTCGGCCCGGTTGATGCTGTCTGGAGAAGTGCCCAGAATCGTGACTCCGGCCTGGGCCAGGGGGGCGGTCAAGTTCAAGGGGGTTTGGCCGCCAAACTGGACGATTACTCCCAAGGGTTGTTCGCTTTCCACCACTTCTAAAACATCTTCTACGGTCAATGGTTCAAAATAGAGCCGATCCGAAGTGTCATAATCGGTGGACACGGTTTCCGGGTTACTGTTGATCATGATACTCTCTATACCCATTTCTCTCAAGGCAAAGGAGGCATGAACGCAACAATAATCAAACTCGATTCCCTGCCCGATCCGATTCGGACCGGCCCCCAGAATAACCACTTTGGGTTTGTCTGAATGGCGGAATTCATCCTCTGTTTCGCAGGTCGAATAGTAATAGGGGGTGTATGCTTCAAATTCCGCGGCACAGGTGTCAACCAGCTTGAATGTCTTGGAAATGCCCAGATTAGTCCGATGCTTCCGGAATTCCAGCAAAGATTGGCCGGTTAAGTCGGCCAGGTGCTTGTCTGAAAACCCGGTTTGCTTCGCCTTTCTTAATAGCTCCGGTGAAACGGCCATGCCCCCGGAGGACGCCGCGGTCTTGACCTCTTGCTCCAACTGAACAATTTCTTTGATATTGTACAAGAACCATGGGTCTATTTGAGTCAGCCGAGCCACCTCGTCTATCGTCCATCCGGTCTTCATAGCATGGGCAATATAGAAAAGGCGCTCCGAATTGGGCACCTCAAGTCTCTTGGTCATCACCTCGGTTGAAGGCTGGATCCCGTCTTTAAGTCCCAGGAAAAATCGGCCGATCTCCAGCGACCGGACGCCCTTGAGCAGAGCTTCCTTAAAGGTCCGGCCGATGGCCATGATCTCACCCACGGATTTCATGGATGTAGTCAGTACATCCTCGGCTCCGGGGAATTTTTCAAAAGTCCAGCGGGGAATCTTGACCACGCAATAGTCGATGGTCGGTTCAAAAGATGAATAGGTTTCTTTGGTAATGTCGTTGGGTATTTCATCCAAGGTATAGCCCACGGCCAGCTTAGCCGCGATTTTAGCAATGGGAAAACCGGTGGCCTTCGAGGCCAGGGCGGAACTTCTGGAAACCCGGGGATTCATCTCAATAACCACCATCCGCCCGTCTTTGGGGTTAATCGCAAACTGGATATTTGAACCTCCGGTCTCAACCCCTATCTCCCGGATGATGGCCAAAGAGGCGTCTCGCATGATTTGATATTCCCGGTCCGTCAGGGTTTGAGCCGGGGCCACCGTAATGCTGTCGCCGGTATGAACGCCCATGGGGTCGAAGTTCTCGATCGAGCAAATGATCACCACGTTGTCCATCTTATCCCGCATCACTTCCAGCTCGAATTCTTTCCACCCGATCACCGACTCCTCCAGCATAATCTCATGGACCATGCTGGCCTCCAGGCCGTATCTGGCCAACCGGCGCAACTCCTCAATGTTATAAACGACGCCGCCACCAGTTCCGCCCAGGGTATACGCTGGACGAATAATTATAGGAAAGCCAATCTCTTCAGCGCATTTAACGGCTTCGTCGAGGCTGCGGGCGATCCCGCTTCGGGGCACGACCAGGCCGATCCGGCGCATGGCATCCCGAAACAATTCCCGGCCTTCCGCCTTTTGAATGACCGGGAGGGAGGCGCCGATCATTTCCACGCCGAGTTTTTCCAATATGCCGGTCTGGGCCACGGCCACGGCCGTATTCAGTCCCGTCTGGCCGCCCAGAGTGGGTAAAATAGCTTGGGGCCGTTCCCGCTCAAGTATTTTTATGACCATCTCTGGGATAATAGGTTCGATGTAAGTACGATCGGCCGTTTCCGGATCGGTCATGATGGTGGCTGGGTTGCTATTGATCAGGACGATCTCATAACCCTCTTCCCTTAAGGCCTTGCAGGCCTGGGTCCCTGAGTAATCAAATTCACAGGCCTGGCCGATAACGATGGGGCCGGAGCCGATGATCAATATCTTCTTAATGTCAGTCCGCTTAGGCATATTTCTCTAACCTGGTTAATATTTTATAAAGCACTATTCATTAGTTGCAGTCGCGACATCTGAACTGGTGAGCCTTGGTTGCAGTTTCCTGCCGTCTATTATTCTTTTTACGGAACTCAAGATTCATTGGGGTGGTGGTACAGAGTTGTCATGTCGCGCGAGATGGTTGATTCCCGAACCGGGTAAGTCGGACTTTGTTAATCGTTTCATGGCATTAAACTGCGTCCATTTAAACCGCGCCCAGGATGTCCGAACTATACCACGAACTCGTCGGTTTGGTCAACGTAAAGAAGATATCTAATATTTTTTCCAGAAGTTAGTCCAATTGACGCCGACCCGTACAAATAAACACCGGGTGGCCTGTTTTTTTTGTCCGGGCCGAGCCGAACCTGAATCGGACCCGCCTTAACACTTTAATTCCTGTCTGATCAATGTGTTATCATTAGACAGGGCCGAGTCTGACCTTCTTGCCCGGCCCAACTCGGGAGAATTCCCCATGCCCTGGGAATTCACCCTATGAAAATGATTCCGGCCTCCTATGTACAAACCGCCGTCTTGAGGTTACCATTTATCCTCCTGAATAACTAATATAGTCATTGAAAGACCGACAGTCAACGGACCCGGACAGACAGCCGGCATATCCAGGCCGCCGGGTCACAACGCCAAACTTGGTAAAGAAAATGAATAGTACACATCTCAGAGGATACCCGCATGAACGAAACGATAAAGGACAACCTTGCCGATAGTACCGACCAACCCATGGCCGTGTCGTCGGAAGTCTGTCAGTCAATAGCCCGAATGTCGGACTGGTGGCCGGACCTGGTTCGAACCATAATTGTCCAAAATTGTTACAAGCCTATCTGGAATATGATGAATAATTGGAGAAAATGGACACTTGGCAGCCTGCCTATGATAAACCCGAATCTGCCGTTAGACCCTTTCAGCCGGTTGCGGGAAGCGTCTGTCACCGGTCTGGCCTCCTACGCCAGGCTTTGTGATCCCCAACTCAAAAACTTGAATACCCTGGTCCAAGAAGGTTGTGAGATAGGGCAAAAATATACTGCAGGGGCCGGCGTTGATCTGGCGGCTCTTCTGAGCACCCTAAGAAAAGCTCAACATGATGATTGTGCCGCCACCGGTTACCTTCCGGAGGCCGCGGCCAACCCTGCCGAGGTTGAACAGAGTTTCAGTTAACCGGCATCAAGAGACAGCCGCCAATTCAGGCTCCCCGGGCACGGCTTCATCACCGCCCCGGAAGCCGCTCCCAATCGGCCGATAAAGTGAGGCGGTCCCAAAAACAATGGGAAAAAAACAAATGTATCTAAACACTTTATCACACATCATCAAGGTCTTGGCCATGTGGCAGGACCCTCAAACAGCGGTTTCACTTATCCTGCAAGACGTTAAAACGGCCTTGGAGGCAAAGGGATCCAGCCTGTTAATGGTCAAGGAAAAGACAGACGAATTAGAAGTTGTCATGTCCCAGGGCCTTAGTGACCTTTATCTTCACAAAGGACCGGTGAGCACCGCCGGGGTGCCGGACCGGCCCGTGTTAATCCATGATGCCGCCAATGATCTACGAGCTCAATATCCGGAGGCGGCCGCTGTAGAAGGGATTGCCTCGATCTTGTCGATCCCGATCATCGTCCGTAAAAACACCATTGGCGCCTTGAGAATTTATACAGCCCAGCCCTGGAATCCGACCGCCGATGATCTGAATTTTACCCAGGCTGTGGCCCAACTTGCCGGGATGGCGCTGGAGATGTCCCGTCTCAACTCCACGCCGGATAAACCCCTCCGCCAGGCCACCGCGGCCAAGTCCCAAACATGGGAAATTTACCCGGCCCATAACGAAGGATGACAAAAGTGGTGCCCGTTGCTGGTTGCCGGTTACCCGTTACTGGTTGAAAACAATCATTAACCTGCAACATGCAACCCAATGTCATTGACTTAAGGGTAGGGTCATCGGATCCTATTCTAATAAATGGTTAATTCCGATGAAGCCCTGAAAGGGCGCTCTAGGTTAGCCCAGGGCAACGCCCTGGGAAATACGGCATGTTACGTGTCAGCGGGATGGTCAGGAGGTCGGCCGGCCCCCAAAATCATTTCCTCTGAATGGAATGTCCGGCTACGGCTGA
>JADFYA010000064.1:0-6605 GCA_015233285.1 Deltaproteobacteria bacterium
CTTGTTGAGGCTCGTATCCGCCGTCTTGATGGAAATAAGCGACGAATGGGAAACTGGGAGAGTTTACTTGACAAATAGCGCACCGTGACCCGCTCAAAAGAAATTACAGAAAAATACTTGCATTACCTTCCAAGAAGACGAGGACACCCACGGGTCGGATAGCGTGAAATAGGTAGGTAAACAGTATGTTAGAGTCCTGTTTTGTAGAGGGTTCTCCTCTAAGAAGGGATCTGGAATAATAATCAAATCCCCTGTCATCAGAATAGGGAAGTGTAAAATAAAACACCATAACGCCTATAAATGCCATTATAATCCCACCGGCAAGCAGGAGGGTAGATCGTGAGAAAAGGATTTGAGCTCTCTTCTCGGCGCCGAGCACACTGGCTGCCAATACTTCCTCGGTGTTTCCCAGGGCTAAGGTGACCTTGTCAGTTGGCCTATACGTCTGATTGTGAGACGTAAGATTTGTTTCTGCCTCGCTTTGATGTGTCCTGGTTGATCGTTCCCGGATGACATAAGATAAAACCAAGCTAAGTATCAGAGAAGTGCCGAGGACAAGGGCGATATTGTCATACCGAAGATGTGGAGTGAATTTTGTATCGCGCTCTCGAAATTCAGATTTTCCGCTGTCTGGTATGTAGTGGAATTGTTTAGTAATTTCAACCTGAACTACCAGATTCAAGGGGATCACGCAGCTCTTAGTAATAGAGAAACCATCGGCGTTCTGAACCTCACGAAGTAACTGGATGCTTATCCGCTTGTACTCGTCGCTTAGTGATAATTGGGCCTGGAGGTAGGAGTCGCTTTGGAATGCTGGGTATGCCAAAGCGACCAAATAGGCAAAGGTAAGGATAACAGGCATGAAATTTGGCCAGACTATTGGCCACACTCTTGAAAACAGCGAAGCGATAGATCTTGGAATTAGGAAATTCATTTTTTTGTCCCTCCGACTCTAATTTCAAAGAGATGAGACATTAGAAGCTGTCCGACTTTTGGCGAAAAGATAACCACAGTAAGAGCTTTATTTTGGCGTAAGAGAATCCATAACAATCGGCATCCCTTCCTTTTCGGCTGCTTCAAAATAACCGATTATGGCCTCTCGGGTATTTTGTAACGCCTCTTCTCTGGTCTCGCCAAAAGTGGACAGGTAATTCAAGCCCGGGACATAGGTGACCCATAAATTATCTGCTTTATCAAATTCCAATATTACCTTAAAGTTATGACGAACCATGACGAAACCTCATGCAACTAAAAGTAGATAATAAATACCACCATTAAATACATTATAACATTAACATACTTTGAATTTCAAGGCAACCAAATTCTTCAGCAATTCCAATTTTGAGAATCAGCCGAGTAGCCGGAGCAACCGGGTCTAATCAAGGCAACCTTCATGGAATTCTGAAATGAACCCCACCCAGACCTGCCTCCTGCCGTGCCTCGCAACCCCGACACGCCCCCGCGCAAATAATGCTCGAAAAGTTTATACCGTGTGCTTGATTTTTTGGATCCGGTCTGTATGATGGGAACCAATGGATGATTGATTGAGCGGTAAGCTGCCACATCCAGGACACGAGGAAGGCCGGTCAATTTTTGGCCCGAGGCATGATGAGAGGAGGCCGCGGTATGGTGCGGAAGACAATTTTATTGGCCATGACCATGGTCTTGATGACCGGCTACTGGGTGGCCCTGTCATCTGACGTCTCCGAAGAATTGAAGACTAACGTGGTCCGGGTGGAAGACGCCGGGACTTTGATTATTCCATCTCTCAAGGGTGGCGGCCCTGCTCCTGAGAAACTTAACGTCCGGGGAGTAATCGCTTTCCCGGCGAATAAGAGTAAGGTATTGACCTTGCTGGCCAAGAGCCTGGCCGTGGCCAAGAATAACCTCATGATTGCCGGCGAAACCGCCAAGGGAGAAGCGGAAGGTTTGGCCGGGCGTCAGATTATCGTCAACTTCGCCGCACCTCAGCGGAATTCGGCCAACGAATTGCAAGGATATATTTTTATCGATGGCCGGGATTACGGACTCAGCCTGATTGAACGGGGCCTGGCCGTGGCCGACCCCAATGACACGGATCATCCCAATGCCGACAGGTATACCAGGGCCCAAGAGAGAGCCGCGGCAAATAAGGCAGGTGTGTGGGGGATGTAGATTTATACCTCAACTGGTCATAATTGTTCCTTTTCGAGGTGATGTTGCAGGTTTCTTGTTACATGTTGCATGCTACATGTTGCATCTTGTTTTCAACGAGTGCCGGTAACGAGCGCCAGAAACCGATGCTTCCAGGGCCGTTAATAAGGCGGTGTAGATTCAGCCGGATATTACCTGGATGAAGAAAAGATAACCACGGCAACGAACACAAAATGGAACGGAGATTCTTGAGCAGTTGACCATGGTGTTAACTTTTGTGAACACGATACTCAAGAAGTAAACACGGTGAGGCAAAAAAGTGACGAGATGTGTTATTTTTTGCCTGGTCGGGGATGCTAAAATGTGCCGGGGTGCGGCTGTCCTTGTCTTAACCTATTAATTTTAATTGTTAATTTTTTTGTAATGTCAAACCGTTCATGTCCGGCATCAGAATTGCATTCTAAAAAGGTAAATGGAGACGCAAAAGTCCTTACCCCTGTAACCCGATAAACAATACTTCATACTCCAGCTAAAGTTCTTGCTCCCCAGTGTCGATAACATAATCAAACATCAAAACCTTATTCAGAAACACCGGCTGAAGCCCTGTTTGATCTGCAACCACCTTTTCTTTGAGGACGGCATCTTGATTTACATTTATTGCTCACTGAAAACTAATGCGCCAAACAAAGACGGCCCCAGCTACTGAGTGACCTATTTTCCCTACAGAAGCCATGGGTGGTCTGCCCGTGGCTTTTTGTTTTGGCTCCGACTGCTTTGACCGGGCCGGGAAAACTGCATCAATCCAGTTCCGATTGACTGACAACAGATGGGAGCAACGACATGAACCGCTTACGAATGATGTGCCAACACTATTTGAACCCGCTGACCTTGTATTGCCGTTTGATCGGCATCGGTCTGGCCCGTGATTGTTCTTTGAACATATGCAGAAAATATGAACAATCCCTTTTTAAACTTTTAAAACCAGCCATCTTCTAAAATCATCTCCAGGCCGACCGTGAAGGGCCTTGACCCGATAACCTGGAGACCCTGATCTCGGGCTGAACTCCGGTCAGCTTATACTCATACCTTTCCGTTGCTCCTTGAAAAATCCATAACCATATTATTCCAGGCTCCCGAACAAGCACCGTCGGTCCAAAAAACCGGCGGAGTAAGGGACGGGTGCCTCTTTCTGGTTGCACGTTACTTGTTGCATGTTACATGTTGCGGGTTGCATGTTACTGGTTTACAGAAAACGACCGGTTATTAAGAACAACCTGGCAATCCGGAACCCGGAACCACTATCGAGCAACCAGTAACCACCAACATGCAACTGGCAACCACCAACATTCAACGTGTAACGAGTAACCTGCAATCTGCAACCTGTAACATGTAACATGTAACCAGAAACCCGTAACCGTAACCAGCAATTTGTGACTGGAGGTGACTCAAATGCCAGAAGCCAATGATCTGTTCAGAATTGTGGAGGATATGAGTCAAGATGAACGTTACCATGAACTTCATTGGGAGGGTTCTTTTGGGGAATACTTAGATGTCGTGGCTAAACAACCCCAGGTCCTCCGCACCGCATTTCAACGTGTTTACGACATGATCATCAGCTACGGCCAGGAGGAGTACACCGAGTTTAAACACAAGCTGATCCGATACAAGTTCTTCTCCGATGAGCGTTTTGGCGGCCGGGACGCGGTGTTCGGGCTGGAAAAGTCGTTGATTAACCTGGTGAACATTTTTAAGTCGGCTTCGCGTCTCTATGGCTCGGAACGCCGGGTTCTGCTGCTGCACGGGCCGGTGGGAAGCGCCAAGAGCACCATCGTCCGGTTGGTCAAGAAGGGGCTGGAGGAGTACTCTAAGACGCCCGAGGGGGCCATGTACACCTATGGCTGGCTACCTGGGGATGACTGTGAGCGGCCGGAACTCCAACTCTGCCCCATGCACGAGGAACCGCTTCATCTGCTGCCCGTGCCGATCCGGCAAAAAATCATCGACCGGATCAATGAAGATTTACCCGAGGACGCCCATATGAACGTGGAAGGTGAATTGTGCCCCTTCTGCCGGTTTCAGTTCCGGGAACTGATGACTCTTCATCAGGGTGACCTCAAGAAGGTGCTGGACCATGTCCGGGTCCGGCGGCTGATTCTGTCGGAGAAGGACCGGGTGGGTATCGGCACTTTCCAACCCAAGGATGAGAAAAACCAGGATTCCACCGAATTGACCGGTGATATCAACTACCGCAAAATTGCCCTGTATGGGACAGATTCCGACCCGCGGGCTTTCAACTTCGATGGTGAGTTCAATATCTCCAATCGGGGAGTCATCGAGTTTGTGGAAGTGCTCAAGTTGGACGTGGCCTTTTTGTACGACTTGCTGGGCGCCTCCCAGGAGCACGTAATCAAACCCAAGAAGTTCCCGCAGACGGACATTGACGAGGTGATTATCGGGCACACCAATGAACCGGAATACAAGAAATTGCAGAACAACGAATTTATGGAAGCCTTGCGGGACCGGACCATCAAGATCGACGTCCCCTACAACACCCGGTTGCGAGATGAGCTGAAAATTTATGAAAAGGACTATGCCCCGGCCAGAGTCAAGGGCAAACACATCGCCCCGCACACCTTGGAGATGGCCGCCATGTGGGCCATTCTGACCCGGTTGGAAGACCCCAAAAAGGCCAACTTGAACCTGATGCAGAAGTTGAAACTGTATAACGGTAAGACCCTGGCCGGCTACACCCAAGATAACATTAAGGAACTCAAGACCGACGCCCCTCGGGAAGGGATGGAAGGCATCTCGCCCCGGTATATTCAAGACAAGGTCTCCAACGCCCTGGTGGTCAACACGGGTGAACCCTGCGTCAACCCCTTTATGGTCCTCAAGGAACTGGAGGAGGGGCTGGATCACCACAGCCTGATCATCAACCCGGAGGTCAAGAAACGGTGCAAGGAACTACTGGCCCTGACCAAAGATGAGTATGCGGATATCGTTAAGAATGAGGTGCAGCGGGCCATTTCCGCCGACGAAGAGGCGGTCAAGAAGCTGTGCGCAAATTACATCGACAACATCAAGGCTTATACTCAACGGGAAAAAGTCCGGAACCGGTACACCGCTGAATATGAGGAACCTGATGAACGGCTGATGCGGTCCATTGAAGAAAAGATTGATATCCCGGACAACAGGAAAGATGACTTCCGCCGGGAGATCATGAACTACATCGGGGCGTTGGCAGTGGAAGGCAAGACCTTTGATTTCAAGGCCAACGAGCGGTTGAACAAGGCCCTGGAACTCAAGCTGTTCGAGGATCAAAAGGACACCATTAAATTGACCAGTCTGGTCTCCAAAGTGGTGGACAAGGATGCCCAGGAGAAGATCGACGTGGTCAAGAATCGGATGATCAAGAATTACAATTACTGCGAAGTCTGCGCCACCGATGTCCTCAGCTTCGTGGCCAGCATCTTCGCCAGGGGAGATATCAAATCCTAACCGTGATGTATTCGCCGACTATCGGTGGGTAGGAAAAAGGGGAGCAGCCTGAGGATAGAACAACTAAGGTTGCCTTTCCGCCCGCCGCAGCCGGCAAGTGAGGTCGCTATGGCCGAGACAATTGAAAGGGATAAAAGCCGATTCAAGAAGATTGTCCGGGGAAAAATTAAATCAAACCTAAAGAAGTATATTTCCCACGGAGAATTGATCGGCCGCAAGGGTAAGGACCTGGTCAGCATTCCGGTCCCCCAGTTGGAACTGCCCCATTTCAAGTTCGGCAAAAAAGGATACACCGGGGTCGGGCAGGGGGACGGAGAACCCGGTCAGCCCGTGGCTATTGATCCCGACGGTGATCAACCCGGCCAGGCTGGAGACCAACCTGGGGAGCACCTGCTGGAGGTGGAATTTACTTTGGAGGAGCTGGCCCAGATTCTGGGTGAAGAGTTGGAACTGCCCCGGATTGAACCCAAGGGAAAGAAGAATATCTCCGCGGAAAAAGACAAATATACCGGAATTTCCATGACCGGTCCGGAATCATTGCGGCACTTTAAACGGACTTTTAAGCAAGCCTTGAAACGGCAACTCATGACCGGTGATTACAACTACCTCGACCCGACCATCATTCCGGTCAAGGAAGACAAGCGGTACATGTCCTGGAAAAGCACCTTAAACCCGGAGAGCAATGCGGTGATTATTTTCATGATGGACGTGTCCGGGTCCATGGGTGATACACAGAAGGAAATCGTGCGGATCACCTCATTCTGGATCGATACCTGGCTCCGCAGCCAGTACAACGGCATCGAAACCCGGTATATCATTCATGATGCGGCGGCCCGGGAGGTCGACCGGGAAACCTTCTTTCATACCAAAGAAAGCGGCGGCACCCGGATATCCTCGGCCCTGGAGGTTTGTGCGGACTTAATGGACCAGCACTATTCTCCGCAGGAATGGAACATTTATCCATTTCACTTTAG
>JADFYA010000064.1:6653-12618 GCA_015233285.1 Deltaproteobacteria bacterium
CGTCAACTCCTTCTCCTATGGCGAGGTGTACGGTCTCTACGGGGTGGGCATGTTCAAGAAAATACTCCAGGAGCGTTGTTCGGAAGAAACCAATCTCCTGGTTGCGGACATCAGGAACAAAGATGCAATAATGGACGCCATTAAGGTCTTTCTGGGCAAGGGCCTGTAACGGTGGCGCCGGGTACGACCAGCTTTAGGCCCGGACGCCGGAATTAACTGCGGCGCCTTCAGGGTTCCTTGAAAGGGGTGGTGAGGATGGTAAAATTTCCTACGCCATTGAAGGAAATCAAATACGAAATCCAGCAATACGCCGATGACTTCGGACTCGATTACTACGACATTATCTTTGAGGTGCTGGATTACGAAAAGCTGAATGAAGTGGCGGCTTACGGCGGATTCCCGGCCCGGTATCCCCACTGGCGTTTCGGCATGGAATACGAACATCTTTCCCGGACCTATACCTATGGGTTGTCCAAAATTTATGAAATGGTCATCAACAACGATCCCTGCTACGCCTATCTGCTGGAATGCAACAATCCGGTGGACCAGAAGATCGTCATGGCCCATGTTTATGGACACTGTGATTTCTTTAAGAACAATTTATGGTTTGCCAAAACCAACCGGAAGATGATGGACGAGATGGCCAACCATGGGGCCAGGATCACCAGGCACGCCGACCGCCACGGGATGGACCGGATTGAAGCCTTTATCGACCGCTGTTTATCCATCGAAGACTTGATTGACATGCACCTGCCGTTTATCAAGCGGAAAGATGACGAAGTCCGGGAGATGCGGCCGGGTCTCAAATTCGAGTCGGAGGATCAACCTGGTCACGATGGTTGTGGCTGCGGCTGCGGTCAGGGTGGAGAACATGCCTGCAGTGCTCACGCTTCTTGTCCCAGCGCGGCCGGCGGCCCGGATATGGCGGAGGAATTCGCCGAAGATTTTATGGACGATGAAGAACAGAGCGATGTGCATCCCAGCAAGTTGAGAAGTAAAGATTACATGGATGAGTACATCAACCCGCCGGAATTCTGGAAGGAGCATGAGAGAAAGATCAGGGACAAACTTAAAGGCAAAAAGAAGTTTCCGGAAGAGCCCCAAAAGGATGTCTTGTTGTTCTTGTTGGACCATGCGCCGTTGAACTACTGGCAGCGCGATATTCTATCCGCCATAAGAGAGGAGGCTTACTATTACGCCCCCCAGGGCCAGACTAAAATCATGAACGAGGGTTGGGCCACCTTTTGGCATTCTACCATCATGACCCAGAAGGCCCTGAAAGCTTCGGAGCTGGTTGACTATGCGGATCATCACTCCGGGACTTTAGGCGGTAGCCGGACCAGGTTGAATCCCTACAAGTTGGGAGTGGAGTTGTTCCGGGATATTGAAGAGCGCTGGGATAAGGGCCGGTTCGGTAAGGAGTATGAAGAGTGTGAAGACCTGGCTTTGAGGCGGGATTGGGATCTCAATTTGAAGCTGGGCCGGAAGAAGATCTTCGAGGTCCGCCAGGTATGTAACGATATCAACTTCATCGACACCTATTTGACCGAGGAATTTTGTCACCGGCACAAACTGTTTATGTATCAATACGACACCAGGACCAAACAATACGTCATCACTTCGCGTAAGTTTAGGGACGTCAAAGAAGCCATCTTAAGTTCATTAACCAATTTCGGCCGGCCGTTGGTCTATGTGGAGGACGGAAACTACCATAACCGCGGGGAACTCCTGCTTTCCCATCGATATGAAGGCCGGATTCTTGACCCGGTATATGCCCGGGACACCCTGGTCAATATCCAGTACCTGTGGAAACGACCGGTGCATATTCAGACCATGGATGACGACAGAAAACTAATCTTCTCCTTTGACGGCGAACATCATTCAGACAAAAGGGAATAACCGTCGGAAAGACGGCCGCACAAGCGAATTATCGGGATCAGAATTAGTTGACGATGAAACCCCAACCAAACAGCTATTCCCTAATGGGAGGTGAGCGTTATGAAACTCAGCCGGATGATTTTGGAAAGTCTAGACCGGGTGGAACCATTGAACCCTATGGAGGCTGCGCCGATCGTAGCCGAAGAGGAAGGGATTACCGCCGGGATTACCCTAGACGATTGGGACCGGCTGGCTGTCTCATTGGTTAGCCTACATGTAACGGCAGCCGGACCGGGCGTTGTTGAAGACGAGGATGCTTTTGTCTGCTGCTGCCGCCGCATTGCCGAGGGCGTCAATTACCTGGAAGAGCCGCTCATGGTTGTAGAAGTGGACCGGGCTAACCGGGTCGGCATCATCCGCAGCCGGCAACCGCTGGTGGATGAAAACTCCGTGGCCTATCTGGAGATCCTGGTTAATGGTCGGACTGGGGAAATTTCCTTGTCTCGGGTGGTCCGTCGCGACGATATGGATAAGCCGATCCTGGACCATATGGTCATGGGCCGGCGGACCCTGGTCCGGGTCATTGATTTCTTGGTCGGCTCTTGGGCCGTTACCGAGCAATGAGCATTAGCCAAAGATACAATCGAGTGAAGACTCTCACCTCGCCCAGGGTTTAGCTATCGACCCCACCGGGTGGGGCGGGCCCGTCGGCTTGCCTCACCTGAGTGGGTTTACCCGCAGCATTGGGCAGTATGCGATCACAGGGTTCGCTTTTTTGGACTGTTGACAGTCTGTTGACCTGAGTTCGATGAATCCTGTGGATTCCTTTCTGCCTTCCAATCAATCTTCCTCAAAAAGACCCCCCGATTTTTTATTTTTGTCCCGAACACGGAAGAATGCCGAGAATTTGTCTTGACAATTGTCTTGACAATGGGGTGCCCCTCACTATAAAAATTAGTTTCGGAACCGGGGGTTCGGCGTTCACCAGATGCTCTGCAGACCTTTTCATTGCCGTACAATTCTTAATTATAGTCATTGGATGAAGATATCTTGACTATAATATTTTTATAATGAAAACTGTACGGTATCTGAAAAAGTCAAAATCATGCTGAACCTGTGCCGCAAAATTAACATGAACGAATGGGGATGATTGTGGATGGTGTCAAATATAGCATGGGACCTGTGGACCGGATAATTTTTTTCGGTTCCGGCCTCCTGATGGTCGAGGCTATGGAGCTGGCCCGCCAACGCGGCTTTGAGGTCCATGCTTTTTTTGTTAAACGGCATGGGGTCGAGAATATTGAGGCCGGTTCCGGCTGTTCGCTCCAAGATACTCTGAGGCAAAAGGGATTTGACGCCTATGAAAGCCCGGACCTGAATGGCTCGGCTCAACTCTCCGGTCTGGTCAACGACCGGACCATCGGCCTGGGGTTTGGTGAAGCCTACACCTTCAATGCCGACACCATCAGGTTATTCAATGGCCGGCTCTTCGATTTTATGACCATCCGGCTGCCGCTGTATCGGGGTGGCGCTCATTTTACCTGGCAGATTTTGCGCCAAAGCCGGATCGGCTGCTGGCATATTCAATTGATTAATGAAGATATGGTCCCGGGCGTGAATCATCCGGGTATGATCATGAAAACTCGGGAGTACCGGCTCCCGGCCGCGGCCCGAACACCCCAGGATTACTTTGACGCCGCCCGCCGGGAGGGATTGTTTCTGTTCCAGGAACTCTTGACCGATATCCAGGAGGGTCGGGAGCAAACCCTGACGGCGCAGCAAGAGAATTTAAGCCTCTACCTGCCGCGGTTAAACACATTGCGGCATGGGTTCATTGATTGGACCTGGACGGCCGGTGAAATCGAACGCTTTGTGGCCGCCTTTGATGATCCCTATCCCGGGGCTTCAACTTTTGTGGCCGGTCGGCGCATGTTTCTGAAAGATGTCCAGGCCGACGCGAGTGAAGGCGCCTTTCATCCGTTTGCGGCCGGGCTGATCTATCGTATTTTTGCCGGCACTGTCTATGTCGCGGCCCGGGATGGAGCCCTCCTTTTCGGACGGGCGGCCGACGAAACCGGTCATGACGTTATCCCGGAATTGCGCCCGGGGATGCGGTTCTTTACCCCCCGGCAGCACCTCGAGGCAGCCATGACCTTTGCCGCTGATTATGACACAGAGGGTCTGGTCGTCCTGGAATAAGGTGGAACCATGAGTTATATGATGGAGTTGCTGAAGAAAATTTATCCCCTCCGGCTGGCTCCCGTGTCCGACGAGACGGATGGGTTAGTCCCCCTGCTCACCGCCGAGCTGCCCTTTTCCGTTCATGAGTATCAATCGGGACTGGAACACAACGGTTGGACTGTTCCCTTAAAATGGAAACCGCTCAAGGCGGAGATCCGAAAAGACGGCCGGCTGATTTACGACGGGATGAAGCATCCTTTGGGCGTTATCGGTTATGGGACGTCATTTCAAGGTGTCGTGCCTTTGAACGAGTTGAAAAAGCATCTCTCTTATCACCCGGAGCTACCGGATTCCCTGGTCTATCATTGTGATTATTACTATAAAAAGTGGCTTCGGGACTGATGTTTCAGCGTTCCCCGGGCGACCCCAGTATTCTGCCCACTGCGTCACGGGATCAGCGGAAGTGGAATTACCTGATGGATTGCCTGGTTTGGTATTTTGATCAACAGCCCGAACTCATTGACATTGCTTTAAAGCATGAAATAAAATATGCTGCTCTTTACAACTATGTGACGAAATTTGAAGAAAAATGGCTGATTACTTTGCGGGACCGGTTATGATCGGGCTGTTGGACCCGATTCGCCGTCTTCTATAATGAGATATCGCCGAGGTATGCCATGGGGATGTATGAAAATAACCTGGCCTTGCTGCGAGTCGGATACCCTGAGTTGGCCGCTAAGCTGGACCGGACCACGGATGACGGCACGTGCAAAGTTATGCCGTCAAAATCAAACACCACATGATCAATGATTCGGAGCTTTTTTACCTTTTCTTAATGCACTATGTTCAGGCCTTTTTGCTAAGAAAAGAACTTGACCTGATGTCTGTCCACAACCAGAAAGAGACCACTTCCGAGCAATTATTTCTGGCCGTCGGCATCTATCAAAACATGTTCATCACTTTGATTAAACTAGTTAAAGTAATCATGAAGCCCCTGACCAGAGCCCGAGATTCCGTGGCCCAAAAGATCACTACGGCGCCAGACGCCTGAATTTCGATCTAACCGTTTTTGAACAGATCCGCATCTTCCGCCACAGGTGACGCCTCATGCCTCCAATTGTTTGTATTGTCGGAAAGTCCGACTCCGGAAAAACGACTTTGCTGGAAAAACTGATCCCAGCGCTGGCTCGGCTGGGACTTAAGATCGGCACGGTGAAGCACGATGTCCATGGTTTCGAGATGGACCATCCGGGAAAGGATTCCTATCGGCACAAGCACGCCGGCGCGGCTACGACCATTATCTCCTCTCCGGCCAAGATGGCCATGGTCAAGGACGTGGATCATGACCAGACCTTAAGCGAACTGGCCGGGTATTTCCATGACGTTGATCTCATCCTGTCCGAGGGATACAAGCGGGAGAGTCATCCCAAAGTAGAGATATTTCGGCCGGAAGTCCATCCTGAGCCGCTTTGCCGTGAGGATGGCCGGCTCATCGCCCTAGTCACCGATGCCGACCTGGACCTGGGTGTGCCCCGCTTCGGCCTGGAGGCTGCCGATGCGCTGGCCCGGTTTTTGGTGGCCTGGTTCGTTCCTGGGAAAGCACAGCCGCAGAGACTGGGGTGAGATTATGCAGTCATCAATGATTTGGGTTAAGTAGAAATGAGTATGGCCACACCAATAGGCGAGGAACCGGTGGGCAGGCGACCTGTTTCCCATCTGCCGAAGCATCACCGGCGACGGAGTCAGGCAGACCCTTAGATATTTCCAGAAGATCCTGCCGGAATTGACTATCTGCGAGGTCCCCTCCGGAACCCCGGCCTTCGACTGGACGGTGCCGTTTTGAACAGAATATCAGCGACGCCTATGTCATGGATGACCAAGTCTTGTCTGGTTGCGCTGTTCAGTT
>JADFYA010000065.1 GCA_015233285.1 Deltaproteobacteria bacterium
TCATGATTATTCGTGGGGCAGCCTCCTGATGTCCCATGATTCTCTCCATATTAGATAGTCTGGTCCAGATGCTGCCTGATGCGGTAGAAATTTTGGACGAGCAGGGTGTGGTTATTTTCGGACAGCCCGGTGGCGAGGTCTCAGAACTACATCCGATTGATCTGGAGGGAGTGCGCCTGGGATGGGTTCGGGGCGGGCCGCGAAGTTCATTGCTTGCCTCGGTGCTGGCTTATATAGTTGGTCGGGAGCACGAAAAAAAAGAATTAGTTGCCGAGACATTAGATACATATAAAGAAATTACGCTGCTCCACAAGATGGCCGAAAACCTGGCCGCCTCCCTTGATTTGAAAAGCGTGGCCGGCCTGGTGATTGAACATGCCCGGGAAGTCGTCACGGCAGACGCCGTCTCGATTATGATCCTGAATCAAGAATCCGGCGTGTTGGAAATGCTGGCTGCGGTTGGTCAAAATCCTCCCGAAAAAATGTTTACGAGACCAGGGTTGGGCATCGCCGGAGATGTCTTCTTGTCCGGTAAGGCTGAAATTATCAATGATGTGGTTCATGACCCCCGGTATATTCCCAGCGCTTCCCCGGTCAGCTCCATGATTTCCGCTCCGCTCAAAACAGGGCATAGAATAATCGGCGTCATCAGTGTCAGTAGCCGGGAGCCCATGCCATACACCGCCCGGGACTTGAAACTCATCAATACCTTGGCCGCTCAAGCCGCAGTAGCTATTGAGAACTCGAGATTATATCATGATCTCAAAGCCTCAGAAAAAGAATACCGGGCTTTGTATGAAAATGCCATTGAAGGCATCTTCCAGAGCACTCCTGCCGGCCGTTATCTCAGTGCCAATCCTTCCATGAGCAAGATTCTGGGTTATGAATCTCCTGAAGAACTGGTCTCCTCCATCACCGACCTGGCCCATCAAGTCTACGTGAATCCTGATGACCGACGTGTAGTTACTCAACTCCTCCTTGAAAAAGGTCAGGCCATCGGGTTGGAAGCCCCATTTCGGCGAAAGGACGGCAAGATCATCTATGTCTCTATCTCGGCCCGGGTCGTCCGCAGTAAGTCGGGGAAGGTGCTTTATTACGAAGGATCGTTGGTAGATATCACGGAACAGAAAGAAAAGGAAAAAGCCGAAAAAGAGCGGGAAGCAGCCCTGGCGGCCAACCGGGCGAAGAGTGAATTTTTGGCCAGCATGAGCCACGAAATCCGCACGCCCATGAACGCCATCTTGGGGATGGCCGATATTTTGTGGGAGACCAATCTCAGTCCGGAACAGCGGCAGTATGTTCATACCTTTAGATCAGCCGGTGAAAATTTGCTGGATATTATTAATGATATACTTGATCTCTCCAAGGTTGAGGCCGGTCAGTTCGAATTGGAGTCAATTGATTTTGATCTTCGTGAACTGGTTGAAAAAACAAATAAGATATTGGCTATGCGGGCATACGAAAAAGGATTGGAGCTGCCTTGCCGGGTCGCTTCCGAAATCCCTAACATTTTAATCGGTGATCCTACTCGGTTACGACAGATACTGGTCAACTTGATGGGCAATGCAATTAAGTTTACCGAGACGGGGGAAGTCGTGTTGCGGGTGATACCTGATGAACAGGCGGGGGAACCGGGGGCCCTGTTGTTTTCCGTCGAGGACACGGGCATCGGCATTGCCGTGGAGCATCAACAGTTAATTTTTGAAAGCTTTACCCAGGCGGACTCTTCCACCACTCGTAAACATGGCGGCACTGGTTTGGGGCTGACCATTTCCAAGAAGCTGGTGGAGATGATGGGTGGCCGTATCTGGGTGGAGAGTCGTCCCGGCCGAGGATCTACTTTTTATTTTACGGTGAAACTGGGTGTTAGGGAAGGATGTTTAGATCAGCGGCCACAACTTGAAATGAATGTAAATGGGCTCAAGGCTCTGATCGTGGATGACAATGCGACCAACCGGATGATTCTAAACGATACGCTTTCCGGCTGGGGGGCGGTGGTGACGGAGGTGGAAAACGGTCTTCAGGCCATAGATTTGCTGGCCCAGGCCCATGATGCCGGGAAGCCTTTTGGCTTACTGCTGATTGACCGCCGGATGCCGGATATGGACGGATTTGCCATGGTGGAGAGAATCATGGGACATCAGGAGGCTGCCCCACGAATAATCATGATGATTACTTCCGACGATCCTTGTGATGACCGGGACAGCCTGACCGGTTTTCTGGTCAAGCCGGTCGGACGATCGGAGTTGATGGACGCTGTGTTGCATGTCACCGGAAACATGGATCGCATGAATGATAAGGTCAGCGGGGAATTCCGGGAGAACGGGACCATCAGCCTTCCCGCGCTGGATATTTTGTTGGTTGAAGACAATCATAGTAACCGGAGACTTGTCGAACTCTACCTCAAAAACACCTTGTGTCGTCTCGACATGGCCGAAAATGGCCAGGTCGCGGTGGAAAAATTCGTGGCCTCCCGGTACGACCTGGTGTTGATGGATATAGTCATGCCGGTGACCGATGGGTTTGAAGCGACGAGGCAAATCAGAGAATGGGAAAAACTGAACTCCAGACCCCCTACCGAAATCGTGGCTCTTACCGCTCATGCCTTCAAGGGAGATAAGCAAAGATGCCTCGACGCCGGCTGTAATGATTATTTGACCAAACCGATTAATAAAGACAGGCTGTTCAAAACAATTCAAAATTTTGTCATGAAAAGGAAAGGCGACGGCGGTGCAGCAACTATGACTTCTTCTCCGCCGGCGGGGAAGGCCGATCGGCCGCGAGAGATGACATCTGTCCGGCCGGCCACTGAAAAACCGCCGACTCCGCCGGAAATGGGGCAGAAGATGGATTATGTTGTCAAGGTGAATTCGATTCTGGAAGATTTGATCCCAGAATTTATCAGTGACTATCGGAATTATATCAGTTCCATGCACCAGTCCCTGGCTGGTGGGAATTTTGACGCCTTGAAGCGGATCGCCCATAGCATCAAGGGTTCAGCCGGTAGCTACGGGTTCATATATCTAGGCGAACTCGGACTGGCCATTGAACTTGCCTCCAAAAAGGCCGACACCGCGGCCATCGCCGATCACCTGGCCGTTTTTGCGGATTATCTGGATCGGGTGGTGATAGAATATTATTGACCTGGAAGAGGGCGCGTGATCGTGACTTCGGATGCAGTTGTCAACAGCCATGACCGGTTTTTCAAGCGTTTTCGTCTCCAATCATTTCTAGTTGAAAGAGGCGCTGGACGATGTCTTTAACAACCAAAGAGGTGATGCTATGCCCGGTTTAGCCGAAATATGGTTCCAAGGAGGTCTCCAAGAAGGTCTCCGTGGGGTGCAAGCGATGTTGCGGGAGACGATTTTGGAAATCCTCGGGAGCAGATTCGGCCAGGTTACTTCAACGATCGGAGATCGGATCAAGGCCATAGCCGACACCGCCGTGCTAACGGAATTGCGCAAGAAAACATTGGTTGTCGGTTCGTTGGAAGAGTTTCAGGGGATCATTGGTGTTGTTTGTAAATGGACCCCGGAAGAATGCGAGAGATGGCGTCAACTCTGGTATGAAACGGGGGTTGAGGAGGGTCGAGCGAAGATCGTGCGGAGAGATATATCAGAGATCCTGGAGTATCGATTCGAGTCTATTCCTTCGTCCATAGCCGAACAGATTGAACGAATTTATGACCTCACCCAACTCGTCGGGTTACGTGAAAAGGCCTGGCTGATTCCCTCGTTGGAGGAATTTGGAACTCTCGTCGATGAAATTGTTGCCGCCAATTTGGATAGGTAGGATGAATCGCCCCTTGGAAGAATGACAATAGCCATATCGAATACTTACCACTGATTGATTAACCTCTCAACCGACATGATGGAGAATTCGCTAAAGATATGAAATACATCAAATACGGAGACAAAAATGGCGCCATTGCTTTTGGAGTAGACGAAGGCGTCGGATTTCGCCGGATCAGCGGCAATTTCTTGGAACCATATCAGGTTACCGGACCGGAGATCTCTTTGTCCGAAGTGCGCCTGCTGGCCCCGGTGACGCCGTCCAAGGTGGTGGCCATCGGCTTGAACTACCGCGACCATGCCCAGGAAATGGGGCTTAAGCTGCCGGAAGAACCGTTGCTGTTTCTGAAGCCGGCCTCCTCGGTGATTGGACCGGGTGACGGCATCGTTTATCCAGCCATGTCCCGGCAGGTTGACTATGAAGCTGAAATGGGAGTAGTTATCGGTAAGACGGCTAAGAATGTCGAAGTCAATCAAGCTGCCGACTATATTTTCGGCTACACCTGCCTGAATGACGTCACGGCCCGGGATTTGCAAGCCAAAGACAAGCAGTGGACAAGGGCCAAGGGCTTTGACACCTTTTGTCCCCTGGGCCCATGGGTCGTCTCCGGGTTGACCCCGGATAGTCTGGATATCCAGTGTCTGTTGAACGGTCAGGTCAAGCAGTCTTCAAACACTCGTCATCTACTATTCAATGTCTTTGAACTGGTCTCTTTCATTTCCAAAGTCATGACCCTGCAACCGGGTGATGTGATCGCCACCGGGACAACTTCGGGAATTGGGCCGATGACTCCAGGCGATGAGGTGGAGGTTCGGATAGCCGGGATCGGCTCTTTGGTCAATCGGATCGTGGGCTGAATATTCCGGGTTTCGGGTTGGAGGAACCAGACGGACATCAAAAAAAATATGATCGGGAACTTGTTTATAGTCAACTGGTTAGATTGCTCAGCCGGCTTGCTTCTCCAGTGACGCGGCCTCCCGGCGGACGAAAAAAGCATTGACTCGTCGTTCATCCTGACTTATTTTGGTGAGTGGTAGGTTCGATCGAATTTAAAGAACGGCCCTATCAGTGAATGAACTGAATCTGTCGGCATCTTCGGGTGTACGCTCGTGATCTCTTTTCCACCCCAATCTCCACAGGAGACAATTCTAATTATGTTTTCCGTCGCTCTGTCTAACAGAATCAAGAACCTTCCCCCGTATTTGTTTATGGAAATAGACCGGTTAAAAGAACAGGTCAGGTCAAAAGGGGTTGACATAATCGACCTGGGTGTGGGCGATCCGGACTTGCCTACTCCGGACCACATCATCAAGAAGTTGGCCGAGTCGGCCGCGGATCCGGCCAATCACCGCTATCCCTCCTATTCCGGGATGAACGAATTCAACAAGGTCGTGGCTGATTGGTATCTTCGCCGTTTCGGGGTCAAGGCGGATTACCGGTCCGAGGTCATCACCCTGATCGGATCCAAAGAGGGACTGGCCCACCTTCCTTTAGCCTTCATTAATCCCGGTGATCTCGCCCTGGTTCCCAGCCCGGCTTATCCGGTTTATAATGTGGCGACCATGTTCGCCGGGGGCGAGTCATTTTTTATGCCGCTAACCGCTGAAAATGATTTTTTGCCGGACCTGGCGGCCATCCCGTCGGATGTGGCTGACCGGGCTAAAATTATGTTTATCAACTACCCCAACAATCCCACCGGCGCGGTGGCTGGGATGGATTTTTACAATGCGGTGGTTGCCTTCGCTAAAAAACACAACATTATCGTTTGCCACGACGCGGCTTATTCAGAGCTGGCCTTTGACGGTTACAAGCCGGTCAGTTTTCTGAATGCGGCCGGGGCCATGGAGGTCGGCATCGAGTTCCATTCTCTGTCCAAGACGTATAACATGACCGGATGGCGAATCGGGTTTGCCGTGGGTCGGGCTGAAATCGTGGCCGCCGTGGGTAAAATAAAGAGCAATATTGATTCTGGGGCCTTTCAGGCGGTCCAGTGGGCTGGAATCGAGGCTCTGACGGGTGATCAGACCGTGGTGGCCGACCTGATGAAGATCTACACCGGGCGTCGGAATGTCTTGGTCAAGGGGTTGAATGAGGCCGGATTGCATGTCGAACCGCCAAAAGCGACTTTTTATCTCTGGATCAAGGTCCCGTCCGGTTGGTCATCGAATGACTTTACCATGCTCTTATTGGAAAAGGCAGGGATCGTCACCACCCCGGGAAACGGTTTTGGCGCCCCCGGAGAAGGCTACATTCGGATGACCCTCTGCCTCCCGGCCGACCGGTTGAAGGAAGCCGTCAACCGCATAAAGGAGGTGGGGTTCTGAGCCGGGAACAACCGGATCCTGTAACGGTCTACCTGGGCCTGGGCTCTAATCTGGGAGATAAGGTCAGCCTGATTCAGTCGGCCGTTGCCCGGTTGAAGGACCTCCACGGATTCACTATCGGCCGGGTCTCGTCTCTTTACAGCACCGCGCCGGTGGGAGTGAAGGATCAAGACGACTTTGTGAATGCCGCAGTCCAGGGGACCACGGTGCTGAGCCCGGCAGAACTACTGAGCGCCTTGAAAACAATAGAAAATGACCTGGGGCGGCGTCCCAGCCTTAGATGGGGCCCGCGAGCTATTGATCTGGACATTTTGCTTTACGGTGATCAGGTAATATCTTTTGAAAACTTGGTCATCCCGCATCCGGAGATGCACCGGCGCAGGTTTGTGCTGGTTCCGTTAAGCGAGATCGCGGCTGAGGTCAAGCATCCGATCCTCCAGGCATCCGTCCGGGAATTACTTAGTGCTCTATCCGATTTATCCCCGGTTATCCCGATGGGGTGAAAGGGCATGTGACCGCAATCGAATCAAAGCTGATAGACGGAATCGTCCATGACACCTCCTTTTTTTAAGACCGGCCCGGAGCGCCGCCGATTCAGGCGGATCAGGGTGGATATTCCGGCCAACATCCGTTTAGTTGACCAGGAAAACAAGACGCCGGCCTCCCAGTTCATCCCGGTCAGCGTGGCCAATGTTTCCACGGGCGGGGTGTATGTCCGGTCCAAGCAGATATTCATCGATCGGGTCAACCTGGCTACCGCCGCCTTGATGTCGGATAATTTGCTCATAGAGGTGTCGATGACTTCACCCGACGGCGAAGTAGTCATCACCGAGTCATCGATTTGCTGGTACAATACCAGTTGGGATGAAGACCGGCAGACGATCATCTATGAAATGGGCCTGAAATTCGTGGAACTTGACAGCCGGTTAAAAGGGGGAATAAAGAGGTTGATCAATGCCGTCACCTGAGCCGGCATTATCGTTGCTCCATCTTTGAACAATGCCTTGAGCTAGTCTCGACCTAAGATAGGAAAACAATATGTTGCTGCGATTGATTATGTTTGCCGTGATCGGTTACATTTCATACCGGGCCGTAAAAAACATTTTTGGAACCAGACAAGTGCCTCCTCCTCCACAATACAACAAAGGCATCGGTCACCCTGTGGAAGACATCATGGTCCAAGATCCTATTTGTCAGGTCTATGTGCCCAAAGGGCAGGCGCTGGTAGTGAAGACCAACGAGCAGCCCCATTATTTTTGTAGCCGGGAGTGCCGGGACAAATATCTCCAAAATAACTCTTGACCGTCTGCCCGGTCCTGCCTTAAATGTGTCTGGTAATCTGCCGTGATGCTTTCTTAATGACTGTTGCAATCCGAGGTGGCCGGGATAAAGAAAACAAAAAACCCGGCCCAGGGTGAATGAATTTGGTTGCAAATTGTTAAACTCGGTCTAAAATAACTCTGATCTACCTGCGAGCTGTGAGCCCGGTTAGGTAACCGTCAAAGGAGTCCACCTGAATGAAATTTTTTATCGATACGGCTAATATCAATGAAATAACCGAAGCACTTAAAACAGGTTTGGTTGATGGTGTGACCACCAATCCTTCTCTGGTGGCTAAAGAGAAAAAACCGTTTAAAGACCTGATTAAAGAGATTTGTTCGATTGTGGATGGACCTATCAGCGTTGAGGCTGTCAGCCAAAAGGCCGAGGATATGGTTCCGGAAGCCAGACAACTGGCCTCAATCTCGCCTTGTGTCGTGGTTAAAATCCCCATGACCATTGAGGGCATTAAAGCCACCAAGATTCTGACCCAAGAAGGAATCAAGACCAACGTTACGCTGGTGTTTTCCCCGCTGCAGGCTTTGTTGGCCGCCAAGGTCGGCGCTACCTATGTTAGTCCGTTTGTCGGCCGGCTCGATGACATTGCCGCTTCGGGAATGGAACTGGTCTCTCAGATATTAACGATTTATGAGAATTACGGATTCAATACGGAAGTAATTGTGGCCAGCGTCCGCAACCCCATTCACGTCTTGGAGGCGGCCTCCATGGGCGCCCACATCGCGACTATTCCATTTAATGTGATATCTCAATTGGCCAACCACCCGCTAACGGACAAGGGACTCCAAAAGTTTTTGGAAGACTGGAAGAAGGTAACTCAAAGCTAACACCAATCGGCGTGGCCGGCCACTTCATTTTAGATACAATATCTGCCGACGCCATTGGTATTCTGCAGTGAACTCATTCTGGGCAATCTATATGAAGCTCCATCACGCTGATTCAATGAATTCGAAGCCTAAGAAACCTGGGTGGAATATTTTCCACAGGATGGCCGGGTTAGGATTTGTCGTCTTGGCGGTCCTAATGTTGGGTACATGTCCGGTCTGGGGAGAAATTTACAAGTACGTGGACGCCTCTGGAGTTATGCACTTTTCCAACGTTCCCGTATCTCCCCAGTACCGGGTGTATATGCGCGGCGCTCCGGCCTCCTATTACCCGGCGATAAAAATATCATACGATTCCAATAAGTTTGATGATGTCATCCTCTCCGCGGCCGCCTATCATGACCTGGACCCGGCTCTGGTCAAAGCCGTAGTCAAGGCTGAATCAGGCTTTAACCATCAGGCCGTCTCGCCTAAAGGGGCCAAGGGGTTAATGCAGTTGATGCCCCAAACGGCGATGGAGATGAACGTCTTAAACACTCTCGACCCCACAGAGAACATTTTCGGCGGCTCTCGCTATCTTAAGGGCCTGATTTATCAATTTAGTAATGACCTAAGGCTGGCCCTGGCGGCGTATAATGCCGGACCGGAGCGGGTCGTCCAATATAACTATTCCATCCCCCCTTACGCCGAAACACAGGAATACGTGAGAAGAGTTTTGGGATATTACCAGAGTTACAAGTCCAACAATTCGGCTTTCAGACAAGTCGCCGCCAAATAATTACCTATTTTTCCCAGAGGATGCTGTGTCGGAAGGAAAAGTTAAACGGGTCAGCAACTGGAATATTGCCAATTGTGTGACCATGTGCCGGATACTTAGTATTCCCCTGGTCATTGTCTGTCTTCAGTCGCCGGGCAAGCTGCCCAATTTTTTGGCTGCCATCTTTTTTATTGTCGGCGCGGGCACGGACGTACTGGACGGGTACCTGGCCAGGCGGCGGAATATCGTGACCAAGCTAGGTAAGTTGTTAGACCCGCTGGCGGATAAATTGCTTGTCTCGGCCGGTTTGATTATGCTCATCCCGCTGGGCCGGGTTCCGGCTTGGGCCGTATTTGTGATCATCGCCCGTGAAATATCAGTCACCGGGCTAAGGGCCATCGCCGGGGCTGAGGGCATCGTGATTCAAGCTGAAAGTCTGGGTAAAATCAAGACACTGGCTCAAACCGTAGCTACTGCCGTGTTGATGATCCATTATCAATACTTCCATTTAGATTTCCATTATTACGGGATGATCCTGTTTATTGCCGCCTTTATCTTGACAGTCTGGTCCGGTGTCAGCTATTTTAAAATTTTTTTGTCGTTGTTTCACCCGACCACCGGCCAAGATTAGTTCTTTTCTCCGCCCTTGTGGGCCGGAACCGTGACCAATCCGATTGCTCTGGTTTTGGGATTCAACCTAGACGGGAAAAAAGAAATTAATATTGACGTTGAAATATATTCATCTTCATAACAACAAGTTAACAGTCATATTTCTTGGGTCGCCTTGGGCGGCTCTTTTTTTGCCTTCCACAATAACCGAGTCTGGGCTATTATGATATTAAGGCGACAACTAAGCAGGCTGAACCGGTTATCCGGACCAGTCTTCATATCTTTGACGGGACGGATGGTTTGATGAGAATCACAGCTTCATCGGAAGGCGCTCTTCTGTCGGTTCGGGTCTCTCCCAAGGCCTCACGGAACGGCATTGAAGGGGTCAGGAATAATGTCCTCCAGGTCAGGGTGACCGCACCGCCGGCCGAGGGGTTGGCCAATAGACTCTTGGGAGAATTTCTGGCCAAACAGCTCGGTGTGGCCAAGTCTTCGGTTGAAGTTGTTAGGGGATTTAAGTCACGAGAAAAAGTAATTTTGCTTCGGGGCCTGGATCCCGCCTTGGTGGAGCAACGGTTGTTGCATCTACTCGAGCAAGCCGAATCCGATAACCCATAATGAAAAAGGAAAGAGAGGCTATGGCCCCTATTCCGCATCATATTCTGGCCAAGATCAAGAACGCCCGCCGGCAAAAGAAAAAGGATCAACCGGCCGGCGCCAAAGTGAAAAAAAATAAGTATGATAAATGCCTGGGGAATGATCTGCCATTCCAGGCCGATGTACCTGAAGAACTGCTAAAGATATTTAAAGAGATTGGCACGCCTGATAAAGCAAACTTCAAACCGGACCCGTTTCAATTAGAAGCACTGGACAAAGTTGAATATGGCGATGTTTTGGTCTCGGCGCCGACGGGCTCGGGTAAAACCTGGATTGCCGAACAGGCTATCTCCAGGATCCTCCAAGAGAAAAAAAGAGCCTGGTACGCCTCCCCTTTGAAAGCTTTGTCAAACTCCATTTATGCCCATTTTTGCGAACTATTCGGGCCGGATCAAGTCGGTATAGTCACCGGTGACCGCAAGGAGAATCCCGTTGCCCCGGTCATTGTGGGCACGACCGAGATATTGCGAAACCAACTCTATGATGTGATGTACCAGGGGATAAATCTGGGCGCGGATCTGGTCATCTTGGATGAAGCCCATTTCCTCGGCGATCAAGACCGAGGTGTGGTCTGGGAAGAGGTCATGATCTACTTGCCCAGTCGGGTCAGGCTGCTGCTCCTATCCGCCACCATAGAAAACGCCGGCGAGATTGCTTCCTGGCTTCAACATATCCGCGGCACAACCTGCCAGACTGTTTTGGATAAAGACAGACCCGTCCCTCTCCACGCCATTTACTTATTTCCCCATGGCGAGGTGACTTCTTTAAGAAAAGGAGACGAGCTGGCTCCTAAGATACTTGAGCAATGGGCAAATAAACGGCAGCGCTGGTCGGGCGGGCTTAAGCGGATTCCACCTTATCCCAAGATCATTAGTCTGTTGCGGGAATTCAATCTTCTCCCGGCCATTTTTTTCCTGAAATCCCGAAAGGAATGTAACGAAGCCGTTAAATCCTGCCAGCGAGTTGATCAGCGGTTGTGTCGAAGTACGGCTAAGACTTTCTTCGACCGAATCAGAGGGTTGACCGAGCAATATCCCTATCTGGCCGAAAACCCCCAATACAAACAGCTCGTAAAAACTAGAACCGGCGCTCATCATGGCGGACAGTTGCCTCTTTGGAAGCTATTTATAGAGACCTTGATGAAGGAAGGACTTCTGGAGGCCATTTTCTCCACTTCCACGGTGGCTGCAGGAGTCAATTTTCCGGCTCGAACCGTGGTCTTGATGCAGAGCGACCGGTTTAACGGCCATGAGTTTGTCAATCTCTCGGCCACGGATCTGCACCAGATGACCGGCCGGGCCGGTAGACGCGGGATGGATAAGATTGGTTTTGCTTTGTTGGTGGGAAACCCATTTCTGGATCCGATTTACCTCGAAGGATTGCTTCAAAGTCCATCTGAACCTTTAACCAGCCAGATCAAAATCAATTTTTCGATGGTTCTAAACCTTCTCCTGTCCATGACCCCGGCCGAAATAAAGGATTTGTTCGTCCTTTCTTTTTCTACCTTTCAACGGCGGGATAGCTTTGAGGAGGACAAGCGGCGGTTGCAAAACCTGACTGCCTCTTTGGCCGCCTTACTGGAGGGGGGGAATTGTGGGTCTTCGGAGGAAGTTCTGATCAGGATGGCCGAAAGAGAACGCCTGGCCGAGGAAGCGGCTGATCTGGCCGGCCAATTGAGCCGGATCGAAACCCATCATCCGGCCATCAGGTTCATTACCGCGGGGCAAGTGGTTGAAACCAAAGGACGGCGGAAATATTGCATCTTGGAGGATTATCATGCCCCGGTTCAAGGGGAACTGATTTTTAAGGCGGTCAGATTGTATTCCGACGAGGACAAGGAAGTACCTACCCGGCGGCGGGCCACCAGGGTAAAAGGTTCTATGATTTCTGTGATATATGATTTGACGCTGCCGCTGCCCAAACCGGTTGGAGCCAAAGACGTGGACCGGTTGCTGGAGGGGCGGTCATTGAAGCACCTGGGCGCCCTGGCAGCCAAAGGATGGTCCCCGGAGGAGTCCCTGAAGGCCAGGACCAACTTGACTCAGAAGCAGGCCCAATTGGAAAAACACCAATGTCACGAATGCGCCTTAATCGATCAGTGTTTGCTGGGCCAAGACAAGGCCATCCGGCGGACTATCGCCAGAATTTCCTATTATCACCCGGCAGGAAATCAATCTCCGGGAAATTGAGGAAAGCCTTCAGGCCGGCCGGACCTACAAAAACGCCCTGACCAACCTGGTCCATAACTGGTCGGCTCAACAAGAACTTCACCA
>JADFYA010000066.1 GCA_015233285.1 Deltaproteobacteria bacterium
GCCATAATCTCGGAGGAAACGGCGATGCCGAACTTAGACTGCATCATGAGACCGTCCATCTTGCCGCCGAGACCGATGATGATGTTTCTTAAGGATTGGGCGCAGAAGTCGATGATCCAGCCCATTTCCACGTTGCGGGGATCCATATCCAGGCGCCGCAAACCGCGTTTGGCCATCTGGGCATCATTGTAATTGAATTCGTGTTGCATCCGGGAGGTCATGGCGACCATGCCCAGGTTGTGCGCATTCATGATGGCGTTGATGTCGCCGGTCAGGCCCAGAGAGAAGGGGGTCAGAGGAACGCATTGGGCCAAACCGCCGCCTGCCGCAGATCCTTTAATGTTCATGGTGGGGCCGCCCGATGGTTGCCGGATGGCGCCGATGACCTTCAGGCCTCTTTTGCCCATGCCTTCGATCAAGCCCATGGAGGAGGTGCTTTTGCCTTCGCCCAGGGGGGTGGGGGTGATAGCCGTCACGTCGATGTATTTGGCATCTGGTTTGTCCTTCAACCGATCCAGAACCTTAGCAAAATCCACTTTGGCTACATAGTGGCCGTGAGGAATAAGTTCTTCTTGGGTCAGGCCCAGCTCTTCAGCCAGTTGATAGACCTTCTTCATTGACTTTTCTGCGTCTTCTGCGATTTCCCAATCAGCATGTTTGGTTGGATCAAGAGCCATTAAATAATCCTCCTTAAAAATATTTTTTTGGGCAATCAGCATCCAGGGTCGGCCGTCCGAAAACAGATGGCACCCGAATTGGCGGGAGTTAACGGTCGATCACTGAACACCTTTTAGTGGATAACCCCTAGGGGTTAATGAGAACAAGGTTTGGGATTTTCTTTTATCGGTCCCGCAAATATTAATCATATCGGGATAGGTGAGAATATTATAGAATGACTACATAATTAAGACTCCCCCATAGCAAACTTTGAATTCCCAGTCAAGATAATTATTTTCTTTTGACAGGGAAAAAGGAATTATGCTAAATTCTCCTCGTTTTTCGGTTCCGACTAACCCACGTCCAATGGAGGTTGTTATGTATGAAATCTTGAATAAGGAGGTCCTGGCTCAAGGGACGGTTGTTCTTAACGAAATCAGCGCCCCTCGGATTGCCGGGAAGGCCCAACCGGGCCAGTTCGTTATCCTTAAAGCCAACGAAACCGGAGAACGCGTTCCCTTGACCATGGCCGACTCCGATCCTAAACGAGGCACCATCACTATCATTTATCAAGTTGTCGGCAAATCTACTCATATGTTCGCCGATATGCCTGTTGGTGCGTCTTACCAGGACGTCATCGGACCCTTGGGCAAAGCCACCCACCTTGAAAAAGTCGGCCGGGTTGCCTGTGTCGGCGGCGGGACCGGCGTGGCTGTGCTGCATCCCATCACCCGAGGCATGAAAGAAGCGGGCAATGAGGTCATCGCCATTATCGGAGCCCGGAATAAAGACCTCCTGATCTTGGAAGACAAGATGAGGGCCGCATCCCATGTCCTCAAGGTCTGTACCGATGATGGCTCATACGGACATCACGGCTTCGTGACCGACGTTCTCAAAGGGTACTTGACCGGTCCTGAAAAAGTGGACCTGGTCGTTGGGATCGGACCGGTTCCGATGATGAAATTCCTGACCAAACTGACCAAAGAATACGGCGTGAAGACGATGGTCAGTCTCAATCCCATCATGGTCGACGGAACCGGGATGTGCGGGTGTTGCCGGGTCACTGTCGGCGGCAAGACTCAGTTTGCCTGCGTCGACGGCCCGGAATTTGACGGCCATACGGTCGATTTTGACGAATTGACCCAACGGTTGGCCGCCTATCGGGAAGACGAGGCCAAATCCTGGGCCCGGTATAAGGAAGAATGCGCCTGCCGAACCCGCTGAAGTTTCCGTCTGCTCTCTCTGGAAAAGCCGGAAAACGGCTTACAACCAATCGGAGAACACCTGAAGGGGGCGGATCGGCCTATGGCCATTGCCTCCGGGTGCCGGACGTTGATGAATATATGCGCTTAAGGACGCAACCGTGATGGAGGAAAGGATAAGATGTCAGATAAGCCAGTAGATAAACCTAAAAAAGATAAAGTCCCCAGACAAGCGATGCCGGAACAAGAGCCGCAGGTCAGGGCTAGAAATTTTGAAGAGGTCCCTTTGGGGCTGCCCGCGGAATTGGCTATATTGGAGGCGTCTCGTTGTCTGCAATGCAAAAAGCCTTCTTGCGTCGAAGGATGTCCGGTCAATGTTCAGATTCCGGAGTTTATTAAATGTATGGCCGAGGGTGATTTCCTCGGAGCCATCCGCCAGATTTGGCAAAGAAACAGCCTGCCGGCCGTCTGCGGTCGGGTCTGTCCCCAGGAAATTCAGTGCGAGGGATCCTGCGTCCTGGGTAAGAAGGACGCCCCGGTAGCTATCGGCAATCTGGAGCGGTTCGCGGCTGACTGGGCGCGTAAGGGTGGGACCTCGGAGTTGCCGCCAAAAGCGCCCCCGACCGGCAAGAAGGTGGCGGTAGTCGGCGCCGGCCCGGCCAGCTTAACGGTGGCCGGAGACTTGATTTTACGCGGTCATGAGGTGACCATGTTCGAAGCCTTCCATAGACCGGGAGGCGTCCTGGTTTACGGTATTCCCGAATTCCGGCTGCCCAAAGAGATCGTCTTCTCTGAGGTTAATTTCATGGAAAGGCTGGGAGTCAAGCTGGAATGCAACACCGTGGTGGGCCGGAGCATCACCGTCGACGAATTATTTGAAGAAGGGTTTGACGCCATCTTTGTGGCCGTGGGAGCAGGATTGCCAAAGTTCTTAGGTATCCCCGGCGAAAATTCCATTGGCGTCTACTCAGCCAATGAGTACCTGACCCGGTCCAACTTGATGAAGGCTTATCTCTTCCCCAAATACGACACCCCCGTGGTTATCGGCAAGCAGGTGGTTGTGCTGGGCGGCGGCAATGTGGCCATGGATTCGGCCCGGACGGCCCTACGTTTGGGTGCGGATCAGGTCCACATCGTTTACCGCCGCTCGCGGGATGAGATGCCGGCCAGGGCTGCCGAAGTTCATCACGCCGAAGAGGAAGGAGTGAAATTCCAGTTCCTGACGGCTCCGACCAAGTTCATAGCCGACGACAAGGGCCGGGTGACCGCTATGGAATGTCAACGAATGGAACTCGGTGAGCCCGATGCTTCCGGCCGGCGGCGTCCGGTCATAATTAAGGGCTCTGAATTTAAAATTGATTGTGACCTGGCCGTGATCGCTGTAGGCGCCGGACCAAATCCGCTGCTGACCTCATCCACGCCGGGCATCGCCCTGAATAAATGGGGTTATATCGATGCCGATCCCAAGACCGGTAAAACGGCCTTGAAAGGTGTTTGGGCCGGCGGCGACATTGTGACCGGTTCCGCCACCGTCATCCTGGCCATGGGCGCCGGCCGCCTGGCCGCTAATTCGATTCACGATTACCTGATGCGCGGCTGGTAAGATATTGGCATAAACCGGCTTGGAATTGAATAAATTGAATATAACACACCAGAGGGGTCGAGATCGGCCCCTTTGGTGTTTGTGGATTAGATGGTTGGTAACTCTATTAATTCGATGCGTTTTTCCTCTCGTTACTTCGATGTGTAATGCATGATAGTCCCGTCTTCCCCCCCGGCAAAGACATTCGAGTTTGAACTACCCCAAACGGCGTTAAGTGTTTTGGTCGCGTTGCTCGTCATGGCGGTCCAAAGTTTGCCGTCATAATGCAAAACTGTGCCGCTGGTGCCCACGGCGAAGATGTCGGTGCCGGAACTCCCCCAAATTCCCGCGAGGCTACTCGCCGTAAGACCGGGTATGGCCCGGCTGAAGCTGGTCGCCGCCCAGATTTGAGGTGATCCTGACACCGGGGTTCTGACAACCTGGCCGGTGATGCCGTAAGCCATGGTGAACACAACCGAAGCTTGATGTGGGGAGTAGATGTCCTGTCCCTGGAACTTGGTGGCGGTCGGAGCGGGATCCCAGAAGACCTCACCGGTTAAGGCGTCATTGCTGCGAAGGAGCAGGCCGCCGCCGTTTTTGTAAATCTGCAGGTAGAATCTTTGGCCGTCATCGGGAGAACTTCTCCAAATACCGTCCTCATCCGCCATCGTTTGAGATATCTCCCCAGGATCCCTGGTTAGGGCGTTCCATTGAACGATTCCGGTAGTCAGCTCGGTCACGGTACAGGAGGCCTGGGTAGGGGATGAGAACGCGACTTGGACGCGATATCTCTTTCCGCCGTTGCCGAGATCCACTCCGTCAAACATACCATTTTCAACTTTAGCCGCGTACGCGGCGATAATATTTTTTCCGTCAGACGAAACGATACACATGGCGCTGTTGTTGGTGTATGTCTGATAGTAGACGACCGGTCCGCCGATGCTGCGCCAGATGCCGTCGTTTCCGGGAATCGCCGACCAGCTAGTGCCGTCATAGTGTAGAATCGTGCCGATATCCCCCACGGCAAAGACATTAGTCCCGGAACTACCCCAAAGGCCGCGGAGTGTGTTTGAAGTGGGGATGGACATGGCCGTCCAAGCGGTACCATTGTAGTGTTGGATAGAGCGAGCCCCTGCGGCAAAGACATCGGTGCCGGAACTGCCCCAAACGCTGAGGAAATAGTCGTTGGATTGGCTGCTGTCGTACATATTGGTCCAACCTGATCCATTATAATGCAGGATAGTGTTGAATCCTCCGGCAAAGATATCCGTTGCCGAACTGCCCCAAATGCAGCTTAGAGGATATCCCCAACTGGTCATTGACGACCAGGTGGAGCCGTCATAACGCTGGACCACGCCGGAAGATGACAACAAGGTGCCCACAGTCAGGACATTTGTGCCGGACGTACCCCAAACTCCTGCGAATTGATATAGAACACGAGATGATATGCCCCAGCCGGACCCATCATAGTGCAGAATCACCCCGTCGTCTCCGACAGCGAAGACATCCGTTCCTGAATTTCCCCAAACGCTTCGAAGAATCTTAGAGGTAGGGCTGGACATGGCGGTCCAGCCGGTCTGGCTTTGAACCGGAACGACCCATAAGGTAGCCAGAAAACTGGTTAGAATAATTATCATTTTTAGATGTTTCATTTTGTTATCTCCTTAAATTTTAGTTAGGGCTTACATTCTTGACTAACATCGAAGGGCAAGGCGATGGCAAGCATATTTCTACCAAGGATATCAGGTTTGCCATTGCCGCCGCGCTATTGCCCGTTGCGTATAGATTGCCATTGGTCGTCTTAAACATCCCGTCTTTTATCCTCTGAATAGACCACCCCGGCCGACTCCACCACCAGAGAACTGATGTCGCCGCCGTAGGGGCCGTTAGAAGTCCATTGATAGGCATGGGAAACGTTGGGCGTCACTAATCCTGAAACCATGATGACGGCAGCCGGCACAGTGCTCACCAGATAACGGCGACTTCTCATCTCGAACTCCTTTAAAACAATTATGACGGGTTAGATATCAGAACAGAGCACAACCCAAGGAGGCAGAAAGACTACTACAAAAAACATGCCAATATGTTTTATTTATTAAAACAATCAGTTACTTTCGATATGGCGACTTGGTTGGCACCCCCAGGCAACCGGTTGGCGCCAACCAGGGCAAGGGCATGTAATGCTCAGGTTACTTACTTCGCGGCTATATATTGAGCAGAATGATAATGGCGGGGCGAACTGAGAGCTTTGCCGGAGGCCCTGATCAAGTCAGGTCGACACGGGTCATCCGGCCGTCATAAATGTTTCTACCCTGTTTGTTCAATGTGTTATTTGGGCCGCCAAATTCCGAGTTATTTTCCACGATTTTTCTGACCCTGGGGTAAGTTTACTTGATAGTTCTCCGTGTTCGTGGTCGCAAAAGGTTAATATGACTTCTGCATCCAGGTTGGGATAGATTCTCCGTCCCCGGAACCTGCCGCCGGCAACATCGTTGCCATAGAAGATCTCAAAATCTTGACCGCCTGTGGTTAAGACCATTAGCGCCCCGTTATCAAAATAATGTTGCAGACAGACATATGGCAGGTATTTCGAGGCGGAGTGCCACATCCCGTCCGTGGCTACGCCGACTGCGGCGGCTGATTCCCGACATATGTTGAATGAGTCTATCCGGTCACCAGTCCGGTCGGCTAGATATAATCTGGCCTCGGAAGAGGAGAAGAACTGGATATGGAGGCAATAACCGGACCCAGAGGTTGAAATATCTCCTGCATCTAAGCATTGGCTATCAGAATATCCTCCCCAAAAGGCATGAATCCCACCATTACCCGTCGTGGCTAAGCAGAAGACTTCCTGGTTGTTTTGGCTTTGCAGAAAAACGTAGTTGTTAGATGGAGAACGCCACAATCCGTCCTTATTTGGGGTGATTGCTTCCAGATATGGCGAGCGGGCCTCCTGGTGTCTCTGAACGTGAGTAATCTCTCGCCCTGCGAAGAGGGACAGGTTGTTATCTTTTAAGACACGCAGCAAATATTTTATTAAATCAATGGACGGATGCATGGTCAAAATTATTTTATCGTCCATCGAATCTGGATAATGAGTTAGAACATGCTGTTTTGCTACATTTAAGTGGCGGTGCAGGTCGTCGGCATAGTCGATGGCTCGACGGTAGGACTGGATCAGTGAAAATAGCGTGATGACGCCCAGGCCATAGATTAGCAGGCGAGGTAATATTGATTTGCTTACGGCCTTCGCCTTGGTGGAATCTGTCGCCACCAGTAAGAATATCAGAATAATGTCCGAGATCCAAAGCAGATTTGAAAAAGTTATGTACCGGAAGACCAAAGCCTGGTCCAGCCCCAAACCGACCCGGCCCACTGTAGTCAGCAGCGCCGCCAAGACGGCGTAGGCGCCTAAGCAAAAGTAAGGAGCGACTAACTCCAGCCGGTCATGAAATCTTTGCCATACCCGTGAGCCGGCATAAAAAAAGATCACGAGACCAATGATTCCATAGGCTACGGCAAATCCGACCTGATAATTAGCCAGGGGGGAGCCGAGAAAGGCCAAGGCGTGTAACACAAATTCCAATGGATGATAGAGGCCGTAACCGACGTCGGATTGATTCTGGGCTTTGGTGTATCCATGAAGATACAACGTAACGACCAGGGCACCTATGGCTATCCATAATCCGACGCGGAACAGCCGCTCCCTGGGTGAAGACGATTTGCCGAACCAAAGACAGAGACACCCGATTGGCCAAAAGAGCAAGCCCGGCGCAAAGGAGTAAGATGCGACAACACCACTAACGATGGCTAAGAGAAAATATATCCAACTCGAAGGCGTTTTCGTCAGGGCAACAAAGCCCAGACAGACAGCCGCGACGTTTAGAAACATGGCTATCTGCCAGCCCCATAGCCAGTTTTCCGCTTGAGTGAAAGAGAAGACAAGGAAAGATATGATAGGTACTAAGACTGCTACGTTAAATTTCTCGATAAATTGTTTAGTCAAACAAAGCTGGTAGATGATTAAGGTCATTGTGGTGAGAGCGATGCCGACGTTCAGGGCCAGTTCCCAGGCAATGTTCCAGCTTGAGAAATGGCTAAGCAAGAGCATGAGGAGTCTGGGAAACAGCAACCGGTGTTCATTATGGAGGGCCCATAAGTCACGCCAGGAGAGGTCGCCGGCGATTTTTTTGGCCAGAATCACAGCCGTATCCCATTGGTCCCACTGTGGAATATTGACGTAGAAATAGGCGGTCAGGGCGATCGTGACGGTTATTGGTACTAGGGCCAGGGCTCCGAGCGCAGCCATTCGATGGGACATTATGATACCCTAAATTGAGGACACCGATTTATTTCGAGGATGTTATATAACATAGGGTAATACCTGATAAAATATGCCAATGTTCTCCTGGCCGAGGATACCCGCGGCTGCTCCCGGCCGTGAATTTCCGGCAGCCCTGGGAGATGAGGAGCGAGGTGAAACACCGCCATGTTTTAAGATTGAGGCAGAGGCTATTTAACAGCCAAAAACTTATACATGTGCATCGACTTTGTTTCATCGTTGGCGTCGTCTGTAAAGGTCACCGTAGCGGCGGTCGGGGCTGTGAATAACATGCTGATCTTTTTTAAATTGTTACCGTAGATATCAAATCCCTCCATGAGGAATTCGCTGGTTGAGGTAACCTGGTATATCACGAAATTGCTCCCGTCGGATGAGTTGAAGACAAAGGTCGCGCCGTTCTCGTAGGTTTGGATAACCAGATGAGTCGTGACGGGGTGGTTCTTCCAAACACCGTCGGTCAATTTGGGGCCGGCTAAGAAGCCGAATCCGAAGTCCCCCCCCAAGGAGTACAGCAACTTCCGATAAAGGCGACCTAGTCGAAGCCGCATTTTCAACATCTTCTGATTTTTAAGAAGGCTTAAAGGGTTGAACCAATCTGTAAGGGGGGCGCGTGATTTGAAAATCTTGGGGGTTACTCGGATTCTGTTGGGGAAATCCGGCTTAACAATCTTTAAACATGATTGACTGCCTTCAAGATCGGAAAAAAGCACCTTTGCCGGATCAGCGCTCTCTTGCTGCCATTTTTGTTGGACTGAATCTACCACTAATCCCTGCTCTAAGACGAGACTTTCGATATATGCGTAGTTATGCTTCATCCGCTGGATATCTCCGGCGTCTTTGTCAATATCATTATTGATGATCACTGTGGCCAGGCAAACGCCGGTATTTTTTAGTAATCTATGTATTTCTTTCATGAAGGAAGAAATGGTCGGGGCATGAAGGTGGGTGAATACGGAAAATAATACGATAAAATCAAAATGATTATCGGGAAAAGGAAATGTTTCTCCACTACTAAGGCTAAAATGGAAATTAGGCGCCGTAATTTTGGCCTTGGACGCTTCAATAAGTGTAGCTGAGATGTCGAAGCCGAAGTATTCCCCTTCTTCGGACAAATAGTCCGTTAGTTTTTCGGCTAATCGTCCGTTGCCACAACCGATGTCCAGTATCTTATGATGAGGTAATAACCCGTTGTTTTTCATGCCGGTGGTTAATATTGTTCCAACCAGATCATGTTGCTCCGGGTTAACAGAACCGACCGTCATATAGAGTTGGTCTGCATCCTTGTTTTTCTGCGCTTCGTCTTCCCAAAAATCTTGGTATTTTTGAAAGTCGGATTTCATTATTCACGTCACCTTTAAACCATCGCTTATTAAACGAACAGGGGTTATAGATTGAATTGACGTTGGCGCCAATGGGGTTTCATTAGAATATTCGGCAGGTACTCTGCGGCAATCTTCCGGCCTGTAAGGGGAATTGGCCCACGCCCTGGTGAAGTTCAGTGTAACTTAACCCGCGTAGCCTGGGCTTGCCGGGCCTGTTCAACCAACCCTAAAGACTCTTTCCAAGACTCTCCAAACAGTGCCTTAAAATCATTTAAACCGTCGGTTATGGGGAGAAGTCCTTGACCGGGTCGCTGCGTTCCGGCCAGAGCCTCATATTTTCGGAGCGCCAGGAGATAGGCCCGCCGTTGTTCCCGGGGAATGACAATAGGCGGAAAGCCGGATCTAATGACCGGCAAGTTAGACACTAACCGGGCCATCCGTTCATTCCCGTCAAAAAAGGGGTGGACCCGGACGAAAGAAACGTGCAGTTCCACATACGCGGTCAGGGCGGCATCCCGTGCCAGATCAGCCTTCAAGTGTCCATTGAGCAAGTGCAGCCACTCCGTCATCAGGGCCGGGACATCTTCGGGGGCGGCATACTCAAAAAAAATCTGCTGGTCGCCCTCTATCCGGTAGGTCCCGTTTGGTTCCTTTTTCCAGTCTCCCACCGGTTGATAGACGTCCAAAACAATTTCCGTTTGAACTAGCTGATGGAGCAGAAATAAATCCCGGTCTATAACCGGCCCGTTTCTCTTGACCAGATCATATATAAGATCAATAGCCCGGGCATGACCGACCACTTCCTGGTGGTCTTTCAGGGGCTTACCGGAGACAGTCAATCCTTCCTCAATGACGAAAGCCGTTTCCCCCAAGGTGAGGGTGTTGCCTTCCAACGCCGTAGATGTGTGTGTCCAGAGATTACGAAGCTGGGCCAGCAAAACCCGGCCGATATCTGGGTCGAGTCCATTCAGGAAACCAGGCATGATCAACCCTCGCTCACCCCCGGCCCAGACCATCCGGGGCGTGTCAGCCAGTCGAGTCGGCTCGTTATACATACTGCTCAACCAGGTCCTCCACGGTCGTGATCCCTTTCTGGGCCTTGGCCTTGGCCAGGATCATGTCGGCCCGGTCGTTATAGGTGGGTTTCAGCACCTGATGGAAAACGCCGGTGTACAAATGATCCGGATCAAGGCAGAGATTCAAAGCCGCGGGCAGGCTGGTCCGGTCATGGTCCGGCGGGATGTCTCTGACCCGAGCCGCATTTTCGTCAAAATAATGAAGCTTATCATGGGTGGGGCATCGGCTGAGGACATGGACCATGGCAAATCCGGGATGAGCCAAAGCTTGCTGCAGCAAGTCGATCAACTGGGCGGAATGCTCCACCGTGCCGCGGGCGACAAAGGAAACCTTATCGGCCAGGGACCGGAAGACAGGTGAGACCGGCTCCAAAATGGTCCCGTAGATGGTCGTGGAGGTCTGATGTCCTTGCCGGGTCGTGGGTGATGTTTGCCCCCCGGTCATGCCGTAAACACTATTATCGACCACCACGAAGACCAGATCGATGTTTTTTCGGGTCGCATGGGGCACGTGGCCGCCGCCGATACCATAAGCGTCTCCGTCTCCGGTGACCACTACCACCTTCAGGTTACGATTGGCCGTTTTGATCCCGATGGCCACCGGTAGGGGCCGGCCGTGCAGGGTATGCACCCCATAGGCATTGATGTAAAAAGGGACGCGGCCGGCGCACCCGATCCCGGCCACGATGACCAGCGACTCCGGGTCGATATCCTGCTGGGCGAAAGCTTTCTGCATGGCCCCCATAATGACGTGATTTCCGCATCGTTTGCAATAGATGACTGAACTCATTTGAGACCGGTATTCGGATGGCAGGTGCATCAGTCAACCTCCTTAACTCTGTCCATCACCTCTTCCGGGGTAAAGGATTCGCCGACGCGATTCAGCCCTAAAGTCGGGCATAAAAATTGATCCCGCAGACAGGCGGCCAGTTGCCCCTGCTGATTCAGCTCCACGACCAGGATGCGCTTTTTGGACTTAAGGAAATCTCCCAGATGGGGGGGCAGGGGGCTGAGCATTTTGGGGAAGGCGGCGGCGACGGGCCGGCCCAGGTCGGATAACCTGTCCACGGCCTCTCTAACCGCTCCGGCGGAAGAGCCCCAGGAGACGATCCCGAAATCGGCGGCCGGATCGCCCCGGTATTCGACAAAGCTTTGACGATGGTCTATTTCCGTGGTCAAGGTCTGAAATTTGCGTTCCAACTTCATTGACATGCGCTGATGATTCTCCGGTGTGGCATCCGGCCGGCCTTCTTCGTTATGGCACAACCCGGTGACAATAAACCGCGGGCTGTGTCCTAAAGCCAGATAGGGGGAAATACCCGAGTCCGTCAGTTGAAACCGCTGATTGGTGGTCGTGTCCACCACCCGGTCCGTCACTTCAATCGATGAGGTATCCGGTTTGGAGACGCTTTCTTTACGTATCCCCAGGTATTGATCGGACAGTATAATCACCGGGATCTGAAACCTCTCGGCCAGATTAAAAGCCTCCACGGTCAGATAGAAACATTCGGTTACGGTCGTCGGAGCCAAAACGATCAGCCGGGAGTCTCCGGTCCGGCCATGAATGGTATAGAACAGGTCGGATTGCTCGGTTGCCGTGGGCAGACCGGTACTCGGGCCACCCCGTTGCACATTGAGCAGGACCAACGGCGTCTCCGTTACACAGGCGTAGCCCAGCAATTCACCCATGAGTTGAAAACCCGGCCCGGAAGTGGCCGTCATGGCTTTGGCCCCGGTCAGGGACATCCCGATGACGACACCGATCGCGGCCATCTCATCCTCAGGTTGAACCAGGGCCGAAAATCCTTCCAACCGGGGTAGGATGTGGGAAAACAACTCCAGCGTAGAAGTGGCCGGAGTAATCGGATATCCCGCCACCATCCGGCATTTGGAGACCAGGGCGCCGAAGACCACCGCTTCATTGCCGCTCCATAGAACCGACTCATCAAGGCCGTCGGCGCGGCCAATTACCAGGCCCTGGGCCGGGCCGGCATCCGCGGCCGCTTCCCTCAAGGCAGCATCGAATACATCCAAATTAGACATGGGAATGCCTCTTTTGGTCAGATTTTGTTCCACCGCGTCACGAATCACGGACAGATCCATCCCCAAAACGTAGGCCAAGAAAGCTAACGAAATGATATTATTTGCTTTTGCACCAAATCTATCGGTCAGCCGATTAATCGGCAAGCGGCACACCGGGCCGGGATGGCCGGACACATCCGGGCATGATTCGGGTTGGTCATCCACCACCAACCAGCCATCATTTTTCAAACGCCTCAAATTCTCTTTAACTGTTTCGGCCTGAAAAG
>JADFYA010000067.1 GCA_015233285.1 Deltaproteobacteria bacterium
ACCCGCAAATATCATAGTAAATCCGTCAATCAGCGTAATCAAGGTTCAGACAATGACGCGGATTCCAGGTTTTCTTTTTGCGTGGCCCAGGGCGACGCATGCGTCGCCCCTACGGCACACGTTGACCCAATACCCAGGGCGTTGCCCCGGTCTAACCTGGATAGCCCCGTTGGGTCTTAATCGGCCGGGTCTATTTTATAGAAATTCGCCGGATGCCCCGTCAACCCGCAACCCGCAACCCGTCTCATTCGTCTAAATTTAGGTTAAGGGCGGCGGCAATGACCTTTACCGTGGCTAATGCTCCGGGATAATCGAAATTGTCCACCTGCCTGACCAGTGTATCAGTGGGTTCGGCTACCCTGCCTTGGAGTCCGGCGTGCAGCGCCGCCATAAACTCAGTCGGCACAAGCAGGTGTTCTTTTAACATGGATACCAGCTTGTTAAGGTCTATTTGGACGCGGTCGAAATCGAAAATCATCTCATCGGTGCTTTCCTTCTCCGGTTGCTGATTGATCGGCTCAAGCGCCTTGATAACCTCGATCAAAGCCCCTTCAAAGTCCGCCCGCCGAGTTATCCTGCCCTCTTTGGCCTCCGCCTCAAACTGTCCGGCCGCCTGATACAGCGCCTCCGCCCCCAGGTTTCCGGCCGCCCCTTTAACCCGATGGGCCAGTCCGGCCAGCTCGGGATAATTTTTTGTGTCAATCAGGTGGTTTAATCTGTAGACGGCGTTTTCAGCCTCTTTGCAATATGAGGATGAGCCCTGGCTTTAGCCATACCATAACGGTGCTCGTATATCGTCAAAATTGAAACAAAAATTCTGTCTTGGTCAGAAATAGATTTAAGTTTATCTGTTACTGCCAAACAAAAAGGAGAATTAGAGTCATCAAGATATGAAATGATATTGGTGTCGAGAAGATATTTTATCATTTTCTTTCAAAAGAGAAGTTGTCTCGGAATTCTCTAAAAAGTTTGTTCACTTCTTCTGATATACCCTTAAGATTATCTTCTGCCCGAAACCGTTCAGCTACTTTTGCCCATTTCCCTTTTGTCTCTACGAGCTCGCCTGGTTCTTCAGTCTTTTGCTCCGGTTCCACCTGAATGGCGTCTATAATTACTCGAATTGACGCATCTGGGTGAATGTGCAGACTTTTCACCCTATTTGGAAAATCTTTAACGGTTGTTTGGATTTCCATGCATCGTTTCCTTTGTTGATATGGTAGTCACGTTGAAGATGATCAGAATCCAAAATCATTATAGCAAGATTGGAGGGGCAGAGGAAGCTTTTTGTTCAGAACAAAAACCAATTGTTTTTGTTTGAATAATCTGCTAATATGTACGCTGAGATATCATGTAACACGGAGTTATTATGGGAACCATAACTTTCAAATACGCAGATGATCAGGTGATGGTGGCAGTAAAAGAGTTTCTTTTAACTTTACCGCCTCATTCCATCGAAATTATCCTTGAATCCTCACAAGAGTGGGATCATATTCCGTATGTTTCCGCAGAAGAACAAGCAGAGATTGAGGAAATTCTAAAAGATCCGGAATGCCATGTTATAGACCCAAACGCCACTGTAAGATTTAAACTATGAATAGCAATGAGCTGGAAATTCAGTACTCAAAGAGAGCAACGAGATTTCTTGATAACAATGCTGAAATAATAACGAAAGAACGAGCTGATCTTCTGGTGTTTTCTGCGGTGAAGAAGCTGCTCAAAATAGAAAATAATAATATCGACCTGCTTCAACTGCATGGTCAACCCAAAGGGACATTTAGAGTTAAGACGGGGAGAATACGGATTATCTTTACTCTCGAGAAGGAAATAATTTATATAGCTTTTGTGGATGATGTCGCTTTTAGAAAAGACGTTTATCGATAGGTCTCTTGCTCGGATTCACGCCCACCCCCCTCCGGCACGTTTTTCACATCCAGAACATCTTCCCAGGAACACCACCAGAGGAGACGACCATGTTTGAACAACTAACCGCCCCGGACCACGTCATCGCCGTGCATCTCAGCGGAAGTCTCACCGGAGAAGACATCAAACAGTACAAAAGCATTCTCGACGACAAGCTGGGGAAATATGAGCGCATCAACGGCTGTGTTGACTTCACCGGTCTTTCGGACACCAATGCCGAGGCCCTGGTCGAGGGGATGAAGGCCGATCTTAAATTTATCACCCATATCCGTCAGTTCACCCGTTGCGCCATCGTCTCGGACAAGGAATGGCCGCGCGCCATGATCAGTCTCGTGGGCCCGTGGTTCCCGACCTTCAAGATGAAGGTCTTCACGCCCGATCAAATCGATGAAGCCATAAAATGGGCCGGCGAGCTGCCCCAGATTCAGGAGGCGAAAAGCCCGGCCATGCGGATCATGCCCACGTCCAAGGACAATGTCCTGGCTTTTGAGATCAACGGAGTGATTTCATCGGAAGAAATTCCTGCCTTTATCAATGAATTAAATACGTTGATCAACCGTCATGGGAAGGTCCGGTTGCTGAACCGGATAAAGCGTTTTGGCGGTTTCGATCCGGCCATCCTGATGCAGAAAGGGCTGGTGGCCATGAAACTGGCGGCCATGCAAAAGGTGGAGCGCTACGCCATCGTCAATGCCCCAGGCTGGATGGGCACAATCATCAAAACCATGAATCCCATCTTCCCCGGCATCGACATCCGGACGTTCCCGGCCGACCAGGAGGCCGATGCCTGGGCCTGGCTTGGGGCTGAGCCGGCCGAAATTCAAACGTGATGTCATCACCAAAAAGCAAAATGTTCGTTTATAGTCCAGGCGGCCATCACCGCGGCCGATGATGGTCACGCTCAGCCGGTCGGCCAGATGGATGGGCAGCAGGTCTGGCAGCAGGTTGGCCAGATAGATAGTCGGATGGCTCGATGGTTGGGTGTGCAGCAGGTTGTGTAGTCGGTCGGTCGGGTGGTCTGGCAGCCGGATGGCATGTGGCAGGCAAGCAGGTCGGGCAACAGGCGAAGATCACGGGTGGAGGGGTAGGGCGAGCGATGAAAGGTGTGGGGGGATTAGGCTTCGCCTGCCTGTCTTAAAATTCTCCAATAGGTTTTTTCATCAATATATTCCCCAGTTGCTCTCATAATATCAAAAATCGGTTTAATAGAGTCGATGAAATCAAGCGATTTTATGGCCAATAATATATCTTCAGATTGTAAAACTCTAAGTTTATACTGATTCGCCCTGTTGATGGCTCTTTTGTCATCAGTAAGAATTGATTTAATGTTCAAGTCGATAGCCAGGCTGATGGCCTCTCTTTCACCGATACCTATTTTCCCCAAATCGAGTAACCTGGTTACTGCTCGTATTTCAAACGGAGGCCTGGAAATAGATTCCCTGATAGGTTTATCATGACATTCATATTGGACGGCCACAGGAAGATAAATGATATCAAAGAGAACTCTTAGGTACTGGAAAGCGTTGCCTTTGTAAAGCCTTATTAACGTTGAAGTATCTGCAACCGTTGTTTCCATATCTTATTTATTTAGCTTTATTCTTAAGCGTTCTATGAAGTCCTGTCGATTTTGGTCTGTAGCTGTTTTTAATTCCGGTGGCAGTTCCCGCATAGTGGTGATACCCTGATCGTGAAACCATTGTCGCGCCTCAATATATCGTACTCCTAACAATTCAGCGACTTCACCCATGCTGAGTTTACCCTCAATCCAGGCATGAATTATCAATCGGGCTTTCATGGTCTGATCGGGTTCTTTTTCAATTTCATCTCGCGGGTCGTCATTTTCCCAAGCAGCCTTAAAAAGTGGATCTTTCATCTTCTCGTGAAAGCACGCGGCGGCTTCAAGTAGAAGTTCCTCATTCTCTTTGTACCCAACCGGAATACCCTTGCCTCTCAGCCAATTTTGGGTTTCCCTGTAATTTAATCCTAAAATTTCAGCTACTTTTCCTGTGCTGAAATCACCGCTAAGGTACCCGCGAAGAACCAGCCCTTCTTTAATTGCCTGTTCTTTCTCTTCAGAATTTATGCCTTGAGTTAAATATTCAATGGTAACATGCTGGATTGCAGGTTCCATAGGACGCTCCCGGGTTGGAGTAGCCGGAGGTATACAGGTTAAAAGGCGTCCTTATAATATCACCATCAACATGGAAACGCAAACCAAATTGTCGGTTGAGCCGTGCCCTCTATCACCATAAGAAAACTCCTGATGGGGTGGAGGGGTAGGGCGGTTCGCTGGGCCGAAGGGTCAGCTCTGTTTGATTTTGAGACCGCATTCAGCCGCCTTGGTCATTAGGTAATTCGCAAACCCGGCGCAGACGACAAGCATGAATTTGGCATCGGAATATGAAGGGGACTCGGCTTCCGCCGTGAGCGCGTGTCGAATTCCATCCGCATCAGAGGTATAACCATATAGTTTAAAAAGAGCTTTTTCAAGCGCTGGGTGCAGGGGCATCTTGGACTTCAATTCTTTGAGACCGTCTCCCAGAGAGGCCTCGCTTTTGCCGGAGAGTATCTTGCATATTGCTTCAACTGCGGAAATAGACTCCTTAATCGAATTCCGATAGTCCGGTTGCCGTCTATCTGAGAGGAGTTCCAGAGCCCTTTGGAAATGAGCGGAAGAAGGTGAAACACTTCCTTTGATTGCACTTTCAATTGCCTCGATCTCGTTCTGGTCTGTGATCTCGACAATTTCGTTTTCTACGACACGGTAGGCGGCGTTTTCTGATTCAAGAGCCTCATTTATAGCTTGCCGAAGGTAACGCGACCAATCATCGCCTGAGTTTTTCAGTACGAACTCTACAAAGTCATAAACCTTCCACCATTGCTCCTCCAAGAAGTACTCGCGAAGTATTTGGTAGGCCGACTTCGGATGCCCCGATTTAAAATCAGGGATCGTGTCGATGGGTTCCTTGAAGTAATAAAGCCAAATTAGTTGGACGAGATGTTCGACCCGCCGCCCCCCCTCAGGTTGGTGGAGCAATATTTTGTCCATCGGTGCCCACCTATTCCATATAAAGATCGTTAGTTCATTCCATAAGCGATTCCGAAGCTCGTCGTCGATGGCTTCTCTCTGAATTGCCTTGTGCAGGGGCCTGATTCCTTTGCGCTGCGAAAATAATGCCATGGCCTGTCCAGGGAAAGGTTAACTTATGTTTGGGCGGCTTCCAGATAAGCATCTTCTGATTCTTATTGTCACATCATAACACAACCACCCAAAAAATAAAACAAAATACCCAGACCTTGTCCCCCCCAAAAAAAAGGCCAACCTCCTTATCCAGGGGTTGGCTCTTATCCGGCAAATTACAGGCCATGACGGTGCTGGTGCCGGCCCAATCATCAATGGCAAAAATGGGCGGGTCTAGGCCTTCAAGGCATTGAACATAATGGCGCTGGCCACCATGTTCGCCCCATGGGCCAGGGCATCGAGGATATCGGAATCGGTCCAGCCTTCGGTCCGGAGCTGATCAACGTCCGTCTGGGCTATGGATTTGGGGGCGCGCAGGGCCTTGGCCACGAAGACGAGCATGGACCGCTCCTTGTCCTCCAGGGGGGCTGTGGCCGGGTCCGCTTTCATGGTTTCGAGGTCTTCGGCGGTCATTCCGGCCTGCATGAGCAACCGGCGGTTGAAATCTAAGCAGAACTCATGTCCGCACTCGTCGGAGCTGATGAACCGGATGGCGGTCAAGAGTGGAAAACTCAAGGTCTTGTGCCCCATATAATACTGAATAAGCCCCACCTGCCGTTCGAAGAGGGCCGGGCTGGCGCTCATCAGTTTCAGCGGGGCCGGGACCGGGAGCGGGCTGGGGAACATGCTGTAGGCTTCCTTAATCTTGCCTTCGGCCTGGTCTTCGGCAACGGTCTTTATCAGAAACATGGTCATCCTCCTTCTAAACTTTAAATTGGTTGAGTTAGTCCGGCCGCGGCTGCGGGGGGTAGGGCGCCTCGACCACGTATTTATGCCGGTCTGTCAGGTTTGGGCCCGGACAGGATTTCGCCGAAAATGAACCGGTCGAACCGGTGGAGCGGCTCTATCGACTTTACCACCTTCATAGTCAACATGGCGCCCTGCCAACTGCTGGTGATGAATCTGGCCGTTTCCTCCGGGTCGAGGTGGTCCGGCAGTTCTCCGGCCGCTCGGGCTTTCTGAAGAACCTGGGTGATGCCCGCGATCATCAGTTCTGTGGCCGATTCCAGCTTTTGGCGAAAGGCCGGTGAGAGATCGCTCATCTCCTGGCACAGGTTTCCGATGGGGCAGCCTTTTTGGCACCCTTCGGCCTCCAGCCGGGCGTAGGATCCCAGGAAAAAAGCGTGCAACCGGGCCACCGGCGATCTGGACTCGTCCTCAAAGCAGGACCGGGCCACGGCCGCGATCTCCTCTACGTATAGGTCGATCAGGGCCAGGCCGAAGTCCTCCTTACTTTTGAAATAGAAGTAGAAAGAGCCTTTGGGCACCCCGGAGGCGTCGAGGATTTCCTTTAGTCCGGTGTGGTGAAAGCCCTGACGATGGACCAGTTCGGCCCCTGCCTGCAGGATTTTCCAACGAGTGTCTGTCTTGTTCATGTCTATCTCCGGGCTTGATAGTAGACCGGTCGTCTACAAATGTCAATCTTTTTTTCACCGGGATGACAAATCGTCCTGGCGACGCCGCGCCGTCATCATTTCCGCACGATTTTTCCTGACAAATGAAGTTGATTTTGATACGATTAATCTGTGTTCGATAAGTACGCTAAAAAAATTAGTATCGAGGAACATGAATTAATCCGCAGATTGCTCAGATTTGCGCAGATTTAAAAAAACAAAACGCTTGTGTCCGAAGGCTTGCACCCAAGCTTCAGTCGGCCCAAGTTCAGCAAATGATCCCATAAGTTGTGGGTCTCTTTCATCTGCGTTAATCTGCGGATACATTTCTGTCTCCCATTAATCAGGAGAAAACCAATGACCGAATCGATAGAATCCACATCCCGGCCCTTGGTCCGGAAAGCTACCATGGCCGATGCGGAATTAGTCGCCCAAATATTGGGGGAGGCCTTCCGGGGTGATCCGGTGATGACCTACTTAAGCCCGAACCGGCCTGACTTCACGACACGTTTATACTATTCCATGGTCAGGCGTTTTTTCCTGAAATATCATCAGGTCTATGTCACGGATGACGGGTCCGGCGCGGCCATGTGGCTCCCGCCCGGAGTGACCTTCGAATCCTACCCGTTCCGGGCCACCTTAGACACTCTTTGGCTCTTTTTCACCAAAGTCGGATATCAGGGCTACCGCCGGCTCCAGGCTCTGGCCCGGTACTTCGAGGCGCACCATCCCGCCGAACCCCATTTTTATCTGAACTCCATCGGTGTCAGGCCGAATCAAGGCGGCCGCGGGATCGGGTCGGCGCTCTTACAGGAAGTCTTAACCCGGTGTGACCGTGAAGAAATTCCGGCCTACTTGGAGAACACCAAATCCAAGAACCTGCCCCTGTACGAACGATTCGGGTTTCGGGTGACCACCCAGGGCCGACTCCCCGATGGCGGACCGCCCATCTGGTTCATGCTCCGGCAACCATCCACCACCTGACATCGGATCATTAGCCCGTAACCCAAGACCCGAAACGAACCAGGACCATTCCGGAGGGACCGATTGTCTGAGCTGACGAGTAGTCACGACCGCTTCTTTAAAAGTATCTTTTCAGTTAAAGCGGAGGCCGGGGATTTTCTGAGCAACTACTTGCCGGAAGAGGTGGCCGGGCTGCTGAAGCTGGATACCTTGGAGCTGGGCAAGGATACCTACGTTGATCCGGAACTCCAGGAGCGCCTGTCCGATCTGGTCTACCGGGTGGACACCACGTATGGCGGGCCGGCCGTTGTTTACATTCTTTTTGAGCACAAAAGCTACCCGGAACCGTTGATCGCCTTCTACCTGTTGCGCTACATGGTCAAGATTTGGGGGCAGCTCATTGAGCAAGGCGTTAATAACCTGCCGCCGATCATCCCCCTGGTGCTGTACCATGGTGCTGCTACCTGGAAGGAAGCTAAGAAACTCGGCAAACTGGTTGAGCACCACCCGGCGCTGCAATCGTTTTTGCCTGATTTTCACTTTCTTTTTTATAATCTGGTGCAGTATCGACCCGAGGATATCAAGGGTGCCATCCCACTCCGGGCGGCTTTGCTGCTGCTGAAGTTAATCTTTGACCCGGAGCTGAAAGAGTGGCTGCGATTAATTTTTGAACTGCTGGGCCGGTTGGAGTGGCCGGAATATGCCGATTACTTCGAAAAAGTGATGCACTATCTGGAATCAAATCCGGACAAAATCACCGAGCAAGATTTACACCAAGCCGTGATTGATGCTTACGGCGATATGAAGGAGGACACCATGCCTGGTTTAACGCAGTCCTGGGTTCAAAAAGTAATCCAAAAAGGTCGGCAGGAAGGTCGGCAGGAAGGACTCCAGCAGGGCCTGTTGACCGATGCCCGGGAGTCGGTTCTGGATATTCTGGAGTCTCGTTTTGGAGCCGTTTCTTCCCCGCTGACTGACCTGATCAATCAGCTAGACGATCCGGCCGTGCTAAAGGCGCTACGGAAAAAAGCCGTTACGGTCGCGACCATGGAAGACTTCCGGCAGATCCTGGGACAAATCAAGGGGAACTGATTCGGTGGGTCTGTCTATTTGTTACTCGGTGCCTGTCGGCTTGTCGGCTTCAAAGTGCAACCAGAAACACGCAACCCGCAACACGAACGAGGTTCCCGTGACCGTCGACGTCGTCTTAGCCAATCCCCCGTGGGAGCTGCCCGCGGGTTTCACCTCGGTCCGAGCCGGCAGCCGCTGGCCCCATACCCGGAAGGTGAATGAACAGATTTTAGAGGAATTCCCCTTTCCCTTTCTCCTGGCCTACACCACGGCCTTGCTTAACCGGGAGGGCCTGACCGCGGTGGTCATGGACTGCCTAGCCCAAAAGATCGGGCTGGACGAGTTCATCGGCCGGCTCCAAGCCCGGCAGCCCCGGTTACTGGTGCTGGAGACGTCTTCCCCGTCTTTCGCCGCGGACATCCTGGTCATCAAGAAAATCAAGGCGGCCCTGGGTGTTCCCCTGGCCCTGGCCGGGCCCCATCCCACCTTTATGGCCGAAGACATTTTGACCAGGCACCCCGAGGTGGATTATTGCCTGCTGGGCGAGTACGAATACCCGGTCCTGGCCCTGGCCGGCGGGCAACCTGCGGCGGAAATCCCCGGCCTGGCCTGCCGTCACGATGGACGGGTCCGGGTGTCGCCCCCTGCCTCGGGTCCGGGCTTGAAGCCCTTGGACGATCTGCCCTATCCGGAGCGGGATCAGTTGAACGTGCTGACCCATTACAATGAGAATTTCTGCCGCCACGTCCCCAATATCACCCTGGTCTCTTCCCGGGGCTGTCCTCACCGGTGCATCTTTTGCTTAGAGCCGGTTTATTACGCCGGATACCGGGCCAGGGCCCCGGAAAAGGTGGTGGACGAAATGTTCTACTTACGGGACCGCTACCACCCCAGGGAGTTTTACTTCGACGATTCGTCCTTCACGGTTGGGGAGAAGCGGGTCAGAGACATTTGCCGGTCCCTGATCGACCGCCAACTGGGCTTGCCCTGGTCAGCCATGGGGGACGGGATGGTCGGCTCCGAGACGCTGAAATTGATGCGCCGGGCCGGGTGTGGCGGCCTCAAATTCGGGGTGGAGTCGGCTGACCCGGACATCTTGAAGCAGATGAAGAAACCGGTCAACCTGGACAAGGTCCGCCGGGTGGTGGCCGTCTGCCGGTCACTGGGCATTAGAACCCATGCCACCTACGCCTTTGGCGGTCCCGGAGAGAATGACCGGACCATCGAACACACCTTGCGCTTCGCCATCGGGTTGAATACGGATACCGCCCAGTTCAGTTGCATGATTCCTTTTCCGGGAACACCGCTGTTTGACCAGGCCCAGGCCCAGGGCTGGCTGCTGACTACGGACTTCAGCCGGTTCGACGGGCTGAACGAAAGCGTTATCGGCTATCCAGATTGCTCCGGCCCCCGGATCGTGGCCGCGGTCAAGGAAGGCAAGCGGCGGTTGCTCCGGAATATCATCATCCGGCATCCCGCGGTGGCCCTTAAGGGCGCCTTCAATCTCATCCGCCGGGAAGGGTTGGGCCGGTTCTGGGAAAAGTTGCGGGAGATCGGGGCGATTATTTCTTAGTTACATGTTGCTGGTTGCTGGTTGCTGGTTGACGCACGAATTTCTTTAAAAATAGACCATTCCGGTTAAGCCCAGCGGGGCGCTCTGGGTTAGCCCAGCGGCGACACATTGATAATCGGGGGCATTACTCTAGCCCAGAAACGGAATAAATCGCCATGCCGGGTTGTTTACCCATCAATATTGACAATCTGCTCCACCTGCGGGGTGTTGAGTCCGCCCGTGTCGAATTTAAGGCATCGTGGGGCGAATCTACGACCGGTATCCAGGTGCTGCACACTATTTGCGCCTTTGCCAATGACTTCCAAAACCTGAATGGCGGTTACACTATAATCGGCGTGGCCCAGGAGCGGGGGCTGGCTGTGCTCCCTCCGAAAGGGTTGACCCCGCAGGAGATAGAAACAGCCCAACACTGGATTCGGGGCAAGTGCAACACCATTGATCCCGTGTACCAGCCCATACTCTCGCCCGAGGTTGTTGACGGCCGGCACATTCTCGTCATCTGGGCGCCGGGAAGCGATGTCCGTCCTCACCAGGTCTCCGACATGCTCGAACGGGGGGGTAACCGAAGCTACTATATAAGACTCGGTGACGAGACGGTTGATGTGACGAGAAAGCCGGAACTGTTGACCCAACTCATGCAATTGACGGCCAGAGTGCCGTTCGATGACCGACGGGCCCAACAGGCGACGGTCCTTGATCTTCGTGAAACCAAGGTGCGGGAGTTCCTGCAAGACATTCGCAGTGATCTGGTTAATGAATCGGACTCGAAAACAATGTACCGATGTCTGCGGATCACCGTGCCGGTTAATGATCATGACGTGCCGAAAAATGTCGGGTTGTTGTTCTTCGCCCAGGACCCGGAACAATGGTTTCCCGGGGCTCGGATCGAGGTCGTCCAGTTTGCCGATAACGCCGGCGGCAACTTACTGGAGGAAAAGTTTTTCAACAAAATGCCGATTCATGAGCAACTGCAGGGGTGTTTGAGCTATCTGGGAAACCTCTCGACCCGCCGGCTGGAAAAAACGCCTGATCGACCGGAGGTGGGGGGATGGGTCAGTTATCCTTTCCAGGCCTTACGAGAAGCCCTGGTGAATGCAGTTTATCACCGCTCCTACGAGGCAATGCCTGAACCGGTCAAGGTTTATTTGTATCCGGATAGAATGGAGATCATCAGCTATCCGGGACCGGTGCCCGGCCTCGAAAAGAGTCATTTTGACGGTAGCGATCCGCTGCCCCCAGTCCCGGCCCGTAATCGACGGATCGGCGATTTTCTCAAGGAATTGAGGCTGGCCGAAGGCCGGGGAACAGGGCTGCCAAAGGTCCGCCGGTCCATGCAGGAAAACGGTTCCCCGCCGCCACGTTTTGACTTTGACGATGCCCGTTCATATTTCAGGGTAACCTTGCCGGCGCATCCCGAGTATATCGCCGTCCTGGCCTTGCAGGATGCGGCGCGCCTTCGTGCCGGCTGATTTTGCCTCTAGCTTCAGCCCAAATTCATATCTCAGCACAAGGAGAAGACACCAATGGCTAAACCGGCAAGCAAGAAAGCCACCTATGAGGATCTTTACGGCATCCCCGAAAACACGACTGGGCAGATCATTGACGGGGAGCTGATTGTGACTCCCCGGCCGTCGCGGAGACACGGCTTCAGCGCCACGGCGCTCGGAGGCGCGGTAACGGGACCGTATCAGTTTGGACAAGGAGGCGGATCCGGCGGATGGATATTTATCATCGCGCCGGAAATCGGGCTGGGGGAGAATATTCTGGTGCCCGACCTGGCCGGTTGGAAAAGAGAAAGATTTCCGTGGCAGGAGGAATTTAACTGGATTTCCGTTGCACCTAATTGGGTCTGCGAAGTCCTGTCGCCCAGCACGTTACGAATCGACAAAGTTAAAAAGATGCACATCTATGCCCGGCACGGCATCGAACACATCTGGCTGATTGATCCGGCGGCGATGTTCCTGGAGGTCTTCAGGTTGGAATCCGGTGGCTGGCTTCTCCTGGGGAGCTATGCCGAAAATGACAAGGTGCGGGCAGAGCCGTTCCAGGAGATTGAAATCAACCTGGGCGATTTGTGGCTCGAGAACCGGCAGCCGTCGGCCTCCTAAGGAGTTGGAGTTTACGTCAACCCGTAACCTGCAACATGTAACCCAATGTCATTACCATGAAAATCTCCCGGGGCGTAGGCCGGACGTTGGGTATAGGTATCCCACCCCTTCCCGGAAGGGTCTCAGATGCCGGATAGAGGGATATCCGGCCTGATTTCCTGCTATTGAGA
>JADFYA010000068.1 GCA_015233285.1 Deltaproteobacteria bacterium
CCAGGCGAAAAATCCGGTAAATTTGCCTTTGTACATTTGGTCGAAGATGTCCATCCAGGTATAGGACACGCCGTCGTCGACCTTGGGCAGCCAGGAGTAGCCGAACTCGTTTTCCTTGGTGGCTTCATCGCCGAACATGGACTTGAGAAAGCTGGCCATGTACTTGGGTTTGTTTTGCCACCAGTTGGCGGAAAGAGGTTCGTTGGTCTTGGGCGTGTTCTTCTTGTTGTAATCCTCCAGGGTGGGGTTGGACGCGGCCGGAGTGCCCAGATATCCCGGCCAAATGTGGAACAAGAGGCCATGGTCGGTGGAGGCCTGGACGTTTGACTCGCCGCGCAGGGCGTTGACCCCGCCGCCGGCTATGCCGATGTTGCCCAGAAGCAATTGAATAATGCACATGGCCCGGATGTTTTGGACTCCCACGGTATGCTGGGTCCAGCCCATGGCGTACATGATGGTGCCGGCTTTATCATCGGGACCGGTAGCGGCATAGGCGGCATAGACCTTGAGCAGGTCGGGAATGGGCGTACCCGTAATGGACGAAACGATCTCCGGGGTATACCGGGAGAAGTGTTTCTTCAACCGCTGCAAGACGCAGTTGGGATCTTGCATGGTTAAGTCACGTTTGTCCCGTCCTTTTTCATCTTTCTCAAAAGTCCAGCCGGCCTTATCGTACTTGTGGGTCTTGGGGTCATACCCGGAAAACAGCCCATCGTTGAACCCGAACTTAGACGAAACAATGAACGGTGCATTAGTGTAATTGGCCGTATATTCCTTGGCGTATAGCTCCTTAGTCAGAATATAGTTGATCATGCCGCCTAAAAAGGCGATATCGGTTCCGGAGCGCAGGTAGGTGTAGATATCCGCCTTAGCCGAGGTGCGGGTAAAGCGCGGATCCACGTGAATTAAAGTGGCGCCCTTTTCCTGGGCTTTGGTGACCCACTTAAAAGAAATGGGATGGTTCTCTGCTGCATTGGAGCCCATTATCAGGATACAGTCGGCATTCCTGATGTCTATCCAATGGTTGGTCATGGCGCCGCGTCCGAACGACTCTCCCAGAGCCTCTACAGTGGCGCTGTGTCAGATACGGGCCTGGTGTTCAATATAGACCAGGCCCAGGGAGCGCATAATAGCCTGAAGTAACCAGCATTCCTCGTTGTCTAAGGCGGCGGACCCGATGTGGGCGATCCCCTCGGTGCGATTGACTTCTTGACCTTTGGCATTCTTGGTCACAAAAGCGGTGTCGCGTGATTTCTTAACATTAACGGCAATCCGGTCCAGGGCCCAGTCCCAGGTTTTTTCTTCCCATTTGTCGCTGTAGGGCGCCCGGTAGAGCACCTGGGTCCACCGGGACGGATTGACGACCAACTGGTATAACGAGGCGCCTTTGGCACACAGAGAGCCTTCATTGATGGGATGATCCGAATCACCTTCAGTGTTGATAATCTTACCCGTGGCCTTATCCGTCTGGACGATTTGTCCGCACCCCACCGCGCAGTAGGGGCAGATGGATGTCGTCTCTTTAACGGACATGGTATCCAACCCGGCGGCGTAGGATTTGATCGGCAGGACGTCGAACCCCAGCCCAGCCAGGGCGCCGAGGGCGGAGGCCATCCCGGAGATCTTTAGGAACTCCCGGCGAGTAACGTGCATAGGCTCCTCCTTACTTAAGATTGCTGGCGGTTATTTTTGGCCGCGATCGGGCGCGGCGGAGGTATGGATTTGAAGAGAAGGATTTTGGGGCCGAGCGAATTAGACTGGACCCTGAACAGTTGTGGTGCGAAGGGATTATAATCTATCATTTTTCCGGCTGTACAAGCAGGTCACCGGACCGCCAGGCAGGCAGCCTTGAGCTATCCGGTTGGTTTACTCCGGCCGAATTTTCGACCACAGCGGCGGCCTGCTTGCCTATTCTTATATACCATCTTTCCATAAGCTAAGCAACTAAAAAAAATCATAAACTGTTAGCTCAAAATTGACATAGCCAGGCTTGAAAGAAAACCTGAATGACATGGAAGCGAAAGTTAAACAACGAGGGTCAAAATTCGCAGGATAATGGTTGGGGCCAACGCGGCCCGATGACTGCTCTTGCATGCGAGGCGGATTATTTTGTGGAGAACTCGGGTTAAAGAAAATATGGAATAAGCCGATAAGAAAGATAGGAATAGTCCAAATATGGATTAGCCTTTGATTAAGTCTATCCATCTAATGCCAAAAGGAGGGTTCATCATGTCTATTAACTCAATTTCTTCCGGTAATCCGGCACCCCTACAGGTGGCACAACCCCTGTCGAATGCCAATGCAGCTAAACCAGTAGCGCCGGCCGTAAAAAATGACCACGATGGTGACGACGGCGCCGCGTCCCAGGCCGCCTCTAAGCCATCTGCCAATATGAATGGTCAAGTCGTAGGCGCCTTAATCAACGCCATGGCCTAACCCCATCCTCTTACCGTGATGCCGGGCAGTTGAGCCTGGTTGGGTATGTCCGATGATGGCATTTTCCGGGACCGAAACCCGCATATTATCATCAATCGGCCGGCTCAACGCCCGGTTGGGGCCAATGTCAAAACCACCAGCCGACTGTCCGGCATTACGTTTAACCAGATCATTCTTCCACTAATGCGAGGGGTCGAGATTGAAACGTCACCTGTCAATCTTTGCTTCCTGATTGTTTATTGTCCACTCCGAACGGGCCAAATGTAGTGACTTACCGTCTTATCGTCAGGGCCCCAGATTTGGTCACCGCAGACAGTTGAGAGGCTGACGTACCACCCGTTGCCCAACCCCCATCTGTCGTTAGTACTACTCGACCAGTAGTAGTGCGGCAGGACATTTTCAAAAAAATACATTTTGGAACCGCAGATCGACTCGAGCCCGTTTATGAGTGATTGAAACTGGTTGACAGTGGGCAAGCTCCAATCGCCTGCGGTTGAACCATCGGTCAATGAAGCTGGATTTCCAGCCTTGACCATGGAAGCACGGTCATAGGCGGTTACTTGAGAGGCCATATCTGCCTGTAGAGGATATAGTCCGCCCCAGCTAGCGTTTTTTAACCAGACCAACCCGGTGCTCATGTCGGTTACCGTGCCGTTGAGGTTATCACACCACCTCCCCCGGGGACTGAGTGTGCCTTTGCAGGCGACACATGCTCCGTGCGAGGCCGAAAGCTCATCGGCATAGACCGGAATGAAGGAACAGATTAACAAATATGCCGCCACAAAAATGAGCGCCAGATAACATGATAAATTTCTTCGTTTCCTGATCATGAAATAACCCTCCATTTCAAGCATGGAAATAAAATATGACCAGTATAGATCCGCGGCACAAGGATATCTCATCCTGTCTCCGGCCGCCGAAAGACCGAGTAACCCAATGTCCTATTTTATTTGCCGAACCGGCCAGACATAGGCATTGACCCACTTGTAGTTCGGATGGATGTTGCCGTCGTCCAGGCTAAGGATCCACACGATGCTCCCATTATACGCAGTATTCGACCAGTAGGCGTTATCTTGGACACCTTCAAAAAAATACGTGTTTGAAAGGCTGATGGCCTCGGTCCCGGTCACTAGTGATTTCAACTGGTTAATGGTAGGCAAGCTCCAATCGCCTCTGACGGAACCATCGGTCAATGAAGCTGGATTTCCATGGCCGACCAGCGTAGCGCGGTCATAGGCAGTGTCTTGAGCCGATTCTCTCCACATAGGATACATTCCACCCCAGCTTGCGTCGAACAACCAGACCAAGCCGGTGGTCATGTCGGTGACCGTACCGTCGTGATTATTACACCACCGCCCCTGAGAGCTAAGCGACCCCTTACAAGTGATACATGAGGGATGCGTGACCGAGGGCGGAAGCTCGCCGGCATAGGCCGGGATGACGGAGCAAATCGATAAACATAATGTTACCAAAATAAGCGCCGGATAGTCTGATGAGTTTTTTCGTTTCTTTAGCATGGCACAACCCTCCATAATAGACATAGAAATAAGCTATAACTCGTTTAGGTTCACAGCCATAGCAGCCGACATTCGTACTTCCGGCCAATGACCGAATAGTTAGAGAATCAATTCGGCTAATGTCCTGCTCGAACCGGCCAGACGTGGAAGCTCCAGTCCTTAGGGAAGTTCTGGACGGAGCCGTAGTCCATAAAGACGACCCACGCCCAGCTCGTATCCTGGGCGTTCGGAGTACTCGACCAATAGCCGTTGGGATATAACAAATCGAAATACATGACACCGGTAAAGAAATACGTGCCGTTAAGGTTAACGCCTTCAGTCCCTGTCGTGAGAGATTTCAATTGGTTCAAAGTCGGCAAACTCCAATCGCCTGCCGCAGAACGATCGGTTAGTGAGGTTGGATATCCATTCTTGACCATAGAAGCCCGATCATAGGCAGTTACTTGAGATGCCGTATTTGTTTGTAGAGGAAATGGCCCACCCCAGCCGGCGTCTTTCAGCCAGACCAGTCCGGTGGTCATGTCGGTGACCGTCCCGTTGCCGTTATCACACCACCGGCCAAGGGGGCTAAGCGTCCCTTTACAGGAGACACATGCTGCGTGCGAGGCCGGAAGCTCGTCGGCATGGGACGCGACACACGAATAAGCCAGTAGAAATATCAGCATGGAGCCGGCCATAAAAGAGCCGAATAAGCTTCTTTTATCCTCACGCATAAAGCTACCTTCCAAATGTGTTTGATTGTTTATCGGCGGGAGAAGGTTGACCCCATGGCCATTCAGTCAAGAGCTGCCCATCGCGTATTCCCTTCAAAGTCTGTGATGACGACAGCCTTAAAACGCTTAGGACGTTTTCCTCCACTCACACCATCAAACAACCAGATGATCAATTCGTCTATTGTCCACCACGAACAGGCCACCAGTAGGTGTAGCCGAACTTAGGACAATACCCCCCCCGTAGCCCCCATACACACCGACGAGCAACGCGGTGGCGGGGTCGAAGGAGTCGGTTGTACTAGACCAGTAGTAGCAGTAGGACCGGAGGCCGGTAAAAAGATACTGGCTGGAAGAACGGATGGCCTCAGTTCCGTTCGTAAGAGCGTAAAGCTCGTTATATGTTGGCAAACGCCATTGACCTGCCTGTGAACCATCGGTCAACGAGGCTGGGTTACCAGCTTTAACTTGAGCCGCTTGACCAACGGCGCCATACCAGGTAGTATACGAACCCCAGGCCGCGTCTTTCAGCCAGATCAATCCGGTGGTCGTGTCGGTGACCGTGCCGTTCCTGTTATCGCACCAGCGTCCGGCCGCGGTGCATTCGCAGCGAAATGGCGGCCGCGAGAGTGGCAGTTCACCGGCAGTGGTCGTGTCGGCTACCGACCCGCTCTTAATATCGCTCGATCGCCCAGCAGCATTGTCGGCGTTCTCACAAGGAAATGACGGTCGCGAGGCCGGAAGCTCACCGGCATAGACCGGAAAGCTCGAATAACAAACTAGACAACCCAGCATAAAAACGATCAATAAAGAAGGTGATACTCTTCCTGTATTCCTATTCATGGTGGTCCCTCCAAATTGATTTATTTGCTTTGCGGAAACCGAGTTACGACCCGATCATCTTAAGTCAAGGGCTACCGGTTGCCTGGTTTAAAGTTAAAGATATCCTTCCCCATGGCCCGGCCGAGAACCTTTTGCCGCGGTAAAGAATCAAAAAAACACATCATCAACTGGCCTATTGTCCTCCCCGAACCGGCCAGACGTAGAAATGGGCCGTCTTAAGGTAGCTGTCGACGTAGCCGCTGTACATATCGACAAGCCACGCGTAGGTCGGACCATCGGTAGTACTCGACCAGTAGTCGTTCATCTGGACACCGGTAAATAGATACATGTGAGAAGATAGGACGCTCTCAGTCCCAGTCCTGAAGGCTACTAGCTCATCTTTTGTGGGCAGACGCCACTGACCTGCTTGTGAGCCATCGGTCACCCAGGCTGGATTTCCATTTTGGACCTGAGCCGCTAGAGTACCGGCGTCGGACCAAATGTTTTTACCGCCCCAACTGGCGTCTTGCAGCCAGACCAATCCTGTGGTCGTATCGGTTATCGTACCGTTATCATTATCGCACCACCGTCCCTGAGGACTACATGTTGGTTTACTGCAATTTTTGATTTGAATGGGTTGGGCCGAGGAAGAAATCGCACCTGTTGCGTCCACAGCCCAAGAAATCCCAACCCCGTTGCGGTCGATAACGTAAAAACGAGATCCTGTTTTGTTTCCGTAGACAACGGTAAAATAAATGTCACTGGTCTTGGAGGCGATATATCCGTTCATAGTGCCGGGAAAGGCGGTAGAGGTAGAATTAGAACTCGTGACCGTGCCCCGGATCGTAGCATATGCCGTCGCTCCTGATCCCACTTGTTCAACGATGTAATGATAGTTGACGTCGGAATAATTATTGTCGGAGACGCAACCCCTCCAAGTCTGTGCCTGGGCAACAGGTAGAAACAAGCCGGAAACGAACAAAAACACGCTAGGACGAAGATACATTTTTTCATTTCTTCCTCTCCATAATTGAGAGTGTGATTAGAGATTGGTTCTGCCGTCGCCACAAGATAAATGCTATGTATGCAAAGCAGCGGGCGGTTGCGCAACTTGCCTGACTAAGTCAAGACGTTCGTTTCCACCCCAACAGGCCCGGCCGGGAGCATTTCGCCGCGGCAAATAATCAAATAACCAAATCATCGAAGCATCTATTGTCCGCCGCGCACGGGCCAAACGTAGTTAGGGTAAGTTTTCCGGCCCGAAATGATGGCACCCCAATACAAGTCGATGAATTCCGCATCGAGCGGCTCGTCAACCCTGACAGCACTCGACCAATAGCCGGATTCCTGAACATTGATAAACAGATACATATTATAAGAGGAGATTGCCTCTGTCCCTCCGACAAAGGCGGTAAACTCCTTGAGCGTAGGCAGACGCCAATCACCTTTTTTTGAATCATCTTTCAACGAAGCTGGATTTCCATTCCTGACCTGAGTAGCGCGGTCAAAGGCAGATGTTCCGTCACTCGTACCGGCCCAAAACGGATATTGACCTCCCCACCCCGCGTCTTTCAACCAGACCAGTCCGGTGCTCATATCGGTGACGGTGCCGTTGCTATTATCGCACCACCGTCCCTGAGGGCTGAGCGTGCCCTTGCAGGTGACACACGACGGATGGGAAGCCGGAAGCTCGTCGGCATAGACCGGGAAGCTCGAATAACAAACTAGACAACCCAGCATAAAAATGGCCAATACATAGGGCGATACTCTTCCTGTGTCTCTATTCATGGTAGTCCCTCCAAAGTTATTTAGTTACTTTGCTGAAGCCGAGTTCCGACTCGATCATCTTAAGTCAAGGGCTACCGATTCCCTGGTTCAAAGTTAAAGATATCCTTCCCCATGCCCGCCGGGCACATTCCGCCGCGTCAAAAAACCGAATAATCAAATCGTCTATTTCGCTATTCGCACGGGCCAGACATAGTGGCCGCTGTTTTTATCGTAATGGCTGGTGCCGGACTGGGTATTGAAGAAATAGGTCTGGGCGGTGTTAGTATCGGCAGAGTAGGTGGTGCTCGACCAGTATTCGGCTATGTGGACACCGGAGAAGAAATACATGTCGAGGGTGTAGTGGTTAGAACAATAGATCGCCTCGGTTCCAACCGCGAGCGAGGCTAGCTGGGATATTGTCGGCAAGCCCCAATCGCCTTCTTGAGAACCATCGGTTAATGAGGCCGGATTTCCGTTCTTGGTCTGGGCGGCCCGATCAGCCGCATTTGTCGCGGTCTTAGTAGTCATCCAAAAAGTATTGAGGCCCCCCCAAGAAGCGTCCTTCAGCCAGACCAATCCGGTACTCATATCGGTCACCGTACCGTTATTGTTATCACACCACCGGCCCTGAGGGCTAAGCGACCCTTTACAAGTAAAACATGACGGACGTGACGCCGGAAGCTCACCGGCATAGACCGGGAAGCTCGAATAACAAGCTAGACAACCCAGCATAAAAACGATCAATAAATAAGGCGATACTCTTCCTGTGTCTCTATTCATGGTAGTCCCTCCAAATTCATTTTGTTGCTTTACGGAAACCGAGTTACGACCCGATCATCTTAAGTCAAGGGCTACCGATTCCCTTGGTCGAGGTTGAAAAGATCATTCAACGGCCTATTCCCGGAATCATCGCCGGCCGGGCAATCCTTGATCGTAATCGCGTGGGGCTGGTCGTAGATATTCCCGTTGGCGTCCACGGCCCAAGAGAGTCCGCCACCGGCCCGGTACAGGACGTAGAACCGCGATCCCCAGTTGTTTCGGTAAGTGATGGTAAAATGAATGTCACTGGTTGAAGATTGAATGTATCCGTCCATAGTGCCGGGAAAAGCGTCTTGGGTGGCAGCGGTGTTGACCACCGTGCCCCGGATCGTGGCATAGGCTGTCGTTCCTGTTCCCACTTGTTCCACGATGTAATTATACTTGGTGTTGGGATACGATGAATCGATTACGCAACCAGTCCAGGGCGATCCGGCCTGACAGACAGGCAAAAACAGACCGGAAACGAACAATAGTACGCTTAGGACGAAGATACTCTTTTTCATTCTTTTCCCCTTCGTAATTGAGACTGTGATTTGAGATTGGTTCTGTCATCGCAACACATAGGTGCTATGAAGCAAAAAATGCGCCAGTCGCTCAACTTGCCTAACGAATCCAAAACAATCATTTTTTTCAATCAGGTGCCAACTCGGATAATGCCAACAGCCAACTTGCTTGATGCCGACTTGCCAACTCGATTGGCGCTTCACTGCCCTGGGAATGCGGACACCAGGCCTGGAATCTTAATTAATGACATCAAACACCGTATTATGGAATGCTTCCCTTTGTCAATCGAATTTATTGGTACTTTTTTGGGTGGCATTCACCACAATTCAAGTTTGGTTTTTGTATTCAGTATGGAGATGGTATATTTGTACACCCCTCAAACTCTATGCTTTCTTTAAGCCGCCTTTCACGACCATGACTTTCAACTATCATCCATAAGCATCGCCCCGGCCGCCATCCTTCTTAACACTCTTAAATTGACACCTTGACATCCGATACGGTAATATGCCCGATCAAAGCGACTGTTGCTCCAACCGAGTGTTTTCATAGATGTACGATTCCCAACCACCTGCCAGAGAAAGGACGAAGCATGCCCTACCAGCAACCCCCATTGACCGAACAGGATAAAGCCAAATTCGACACCCTGGGCCGGGAATCCATCGACTACCTCATGACCAGGTACAACCGGGTCAACCGGTGGGTGGTGGCAGATATGCTCCGGCGGACCCGGTATCATTTCCCGGATAAGCCCGCCCTGGTCTTCGGCGATATCACCCGATCCTACTCCGAACTGGACGACGAGTGCAATCAGGTGGCCAATGCCCTGATCGAGTCCGGGGTCAAAAAATATGACCGGGTGGCCATCCTGGCCCACAACACCCAGCACCATGTCTTGACCTGGATAGGCGCGGCCAAGATGGGCGGGGTGTATCTGGCCGTGAATTATCTCCTGCGCGGGCCGGACATCGCCTACTGCATCAACCACTCGGAAGCCAAAGTATTTATCGTGGAGGACTCGCTATACGAACTGGTGGCAGACGTGCTCGACCAGATGCCCACGGTCAAGACCCTGCTCTGGTCAAGCCAGGGGGCCGGCCGTCCCGCCCCGGAGCGGTTTCAGGATTTCGACTCCTGGTGCCAGGGCCATTCCCAGGAGGAACCGGACGTGGTCTTGCGCATCGAGGACCCGGTCCAGATGACTTACACCTCCGGGACCGAATCCAAACCCAAGGGCGTGATCATCAGCAACCAGGCCCTGATCGCCCAGTACGTAGGTAACATCATTGACGGCGGGTTCGAGGCCGGAGACGTCAACATCAACGCCTTGCCCATTTACCACTGCGCGGCCCGGGACGCGTTCATGAATCCAGTGTTCTGGATCGGCGGGACCAATATTTTGATGGGGCCGGATTTAGGCGGCATCCTGGCCAACATCGCCAAATATCGGGCGACCATGTTCTTTGCCCCGCCAACAGTCTGGATCGGCCTCCTGCGCCATCCGGACTTTGACCGGCACGACCTGTCGAGTTTGTACAAATGCTATTATGGCGCCTCGATCATGCCGGTGGAGATCCTCAAGGAGCTGATCCAACGCCTGCCCAAGGCCAGGATTTACAACTGCTACGGCCAGACGGAGTTGGCCCCGCTACACACTATCCTCAAGGCAGAGGATGCCCTGCGCAAGCTGGGTTCGGCCGGCCGGGCCGGGTTACATATGGAATCCAGGCTGGAAGACGACCAAAACCAGGAGATAACGGCCACCGTTGTCCCAGGGGAAATCTGCGGCCGGGGCCCCCACGCCATGACTCTTTATTTTAAGGATCCGGAAAAAACGGAAGCAGCCATGGCCGGCGGGTGGTTCCATTCCGGCGACCTGGGTGTTTTGGACGAGGAGCGGTACATCACCGTAGTGGACCGCAAGAAAGACATGATCAAGACCGGGGGTGAAAATGTGCCTTCCCGCGAGGTCGAGGAGGCCATTTACCTGCATCCTCACGTTCAGGAGGTGGCGGTGGTGGGCGTCCATCATCCCAAGTGGGTCGAGGCCGTGACTGCGGTCATCGTGCCCAAGCAGGGTGCGGAGATCACCGAAGAGGAAATCATCACCCATTGCCGCCGGCATCTGGCCGGGTTCAAAGTCCCGAAGCGGGTGATCGTGGTGGCGGCTTTGCCTAAAACCCCCACCGGTAAGTTGCTTAAGCGCGACATGCGCCAGACGTACCACAATATTTTCGGTCAGGACTAGATCTTAGGATATTTTGCCCAACCACCCGGCCTGGGGGCGTACAACGCTCCCTGGTGCGGGCCTGGCCCGAATTTAGACCGTCTTCTCCCCATCTTTGCCCCGCAACATAGTGAACAATTTGTCAATGGAGATGTAACCGTAAGCCGGGAGCCGCCATTCTTTGATGCCGGTAAAGAAGTCTCTTAACGTCGTGTCGATGGCCTGGAAGACTTCGCTGGAAGTATTCCGGAAATCGTCGCGGCCGATGCTCAGCTCCAATGCCTGGCAGTTGACGATAATCCGGAAATGGTGCCAGGAATCATCGCCGATCACGTCATTATACCGGCGGATGATGAACCCGTCTTTGGCCAGGAATAACCCCTGATACCATTCTCCGCCGCTTTCCACCTGATGGCCGCGCTTGCCGGCAATTATGCCCAGGATGGTGATGGGGATATCAACCATCTCCTTTGACCCATCCGGTCGATACCGGTACAGCTTCATCACAATCGGGCCGAAATGATAGACCATATCGTTCGGATCCGGGAGGCCGGCCCCGCTTTTGGTGTCGATGTTGGATTTGGGGAAGATGTGCTCGGAGATGGCGAAGCTGGGTTTGGCTGGGCGCTCTTCCCCCTGATCCCACTGATAAACATTAACCCGGATGCTTTGTTCGGATAACCCTTCCACGTGTTTTCGGACATTTCCGGCCACCGTGAAGAAGTTGACGTAATCCTTAAGACCCATGGCCCGCCGATCGGTATACAAAAAATGATCTACAGACTGCACATTCAGGCCGGTGATCTTGACGGTCGTGCCCTGGGCCGGATCCATCAACTCGATGCCGGGCGGACAGGGAGCCAGATCAAACTCCGGCATATCACCGCCATTGATCTTCCCGATGGGATCATCCATCAACCAGTAATGGGCTTCTTCCCCCGGCCGTTTGGTCAAGACCTCCAACCGGGAGGAGTTGAAATACAATTTGGTCCCAATACCTTTTTCTCCGATGTTGTAATCCTCGGCCTTGGCTGAGTCGGCCACATTAAAAAAATTGTAGATGCTGGGTTGGACCTCTTCCAACCGGCTCATTCCGACGCCGTTGTCCTGCACCAAGACATCCAATCGTTCGGCTAATGTGGTTGTATTTCTAGTTAAATAGACATTACATCGGCCGGCCCGGGCATCGAAGGCATTACTGATGGCCTCCCGGACAAAGGAGAAATCGCTTTTAGCCTCTTTAATGATCTGCAATAACAAATTTGCTGTTTTTATTTCGCTCTTAGGCATAACCGACTCGTCGTTCCAGGAAAAAAGGTGGTCCGGCTCTGGGTCCGGGACACAACTTAAATCCGCAGATTGAGCAGAGTTGCGCAGATTCGGGCCACAATGGATAGGTGAGTCTCTTCCATCTGCGTTCATCTGCAAAATCTGCGGATAAATTTTTAGCCGGACCAGGAAAGATGTCTAAGGAACGAGCTTCCACTTACCATTTTCAATCCGGACCATAATCATCGAATCCGCGCCCAGGCCGTTATGATCTTCGGGAGTGAGATTATAGATCCCGCTGACGCCCACATAACCTTTGGTTT
>JADFYA010000069.1 GCA_015233285.1 Deltaproteobacteria bacterium
TCCGTCTACGCCTGGAGCCCCTTTGTTGGACCGGACACGAAGGCTTCCTTCAGACCCCGCCTCACGACGACGCCCTTGCCTTCGGCTAACGGTTCCGATCACCACGGCCCGTAGAGGACTTACACCTCATAAAATTCACGCCATGCCTGGCACACCAAAAGAATTCAGGGGGAAGATCTTTCCCCCTGAATTAGTCGGCTTGATTTTCGGCCCTTGTTAAGGGCTTGAAAACAAAGATATTGAGCCTTATACCTCGGTAACCGTAATCGCGTCCGATTCACATACCTCAACGCAGCTTTCACATCCGAGGCACTCTTCAGCGTTTACCGGGACGGCCTTGCCGTCTTGCAGTTCATAAACATCAACGGGACAAACATTAATACATTCTTCATCACCAACACACTTGTCAACATCAACTACTACTTCGTACATGGCCATCTCCTTTTGTCATTAACCACAATTATTCTCCGAGGGACGAAAACCCATCGTCCTGCGGAACCGATGAAGTTGGATTCCTAAGCTCCGCCCATAACTGCCTGCGCGCGGGGAATTTGTCAAGAAGAAAATCAATACCCCGGAGCTTCCCTTTTAAAGCGGGACACGGCCCGGCAACGCCGGCGCAGAAAGCGGCGCTAAAAGCCTTTTTTCAGATATTGTGACCAGATCCAGGCCTGCCCGGAAGGCAGCACAACAAATTTTGAGATATAACATTATGCCGATGTTTTCAAGGGAAAACTTCTCGCCGGTCCGACAATTCTGGAGCACCGGCATTTCCGATGAGCAACATGCCGAAACTGATCGGTTAACGGCCCTGGACAGGTCTGAATCGCCGTCTCTTAACGGCGGTGGAGTTTCATGCCTGATTGAAATCCCTATTCTCTGGTTTTGGTCTAGCAGGACAAATTGACCAGTTCTTGGGGAATAGGATAATCCTTAAACGCCTCCGGCGGAACGGGGCTGCCGTGCTTTTTCTGAATATCGACTAAGAGTTTTCTCTGAATATCGATCATGGCAAAAATGGCCGCCGGGATGGCGCTGGTTTCCCGGCGATAATACCCTTCCACCCCGTCCAGCTTTTCTAAGAGTTGCCGCACCCGGATCTGGAACTGCTGGTCATAATCATCCCTGGTGAAGGTGGTGTGCAACTCTATTTTAAAAAGTTCGGCCAGGTCTTCATATTTGGGGATATATCCGATGGGTGTAGCGTAGGCGCCCATGTGGCCGTTAATTCGCCGCTCAATCCAACGGACCCAGACCTTTTTGTCCATCTTGGTATTGGTGAATTTGCCGGCGTCATTTCTGAGAAAATAGTTGACGTAAAAAACCAACGGCGGTGTCTTCAGGTCCCGACCAAACTTCAAGTGGCTCTGTAAATACTCGCCCACCGAGATGGACAAAAATTCATTATTAGCCATGGGGTTAATGATAATCTTAGTCCCGCTGCCGCCCACCGTGGCTGCCGTCGGCTCAGACTCAATACTGGCCCCATAAAACACACCCATGGCCCAACTGTAAGATTGGCTGACCGGGACCGGGCGCTGGGCGCTGCGGCCACCGTAAATAATCCCCTCACAAGGAACCACCTCGGTGTGGTCAAAGTTTTTGATTCCGCTCAAGGCCACGCAGAACCTGGCATTGTCGTGCGACAGCGGAATCTTGTTCCCCTTCTTATCCCGCTTTCCTTGCCACCACTCGCCCACCTGATTAATTCCCCGCAGCGGCACATCCACGTTACCCATGCCTTGCCAAAAGATACGGGCATTCGCGCTCAAGACGTTGGAAAAAATAATTTCGTTGGGGTTGACCAGAAGATCGTGGATGTAGGGATCATCCTCAGGATTCACGTCCTTGATGACGCCGAACATCCCTTTTTCCACATTGGCGGCATAAACCCGGCCGCCGATTTTGCGCAAATGGGCCAGGTCGTCCCCGACTACGTCAAAGAGCATGGACGTAGATGTCTTTCCGCACCAGCTAGGAAAGGCCCCGGAAATGTAAGTAACTTTATCGCCTTCATAACCCGGTACGCCGGAGAGAAATAGATGTTCGGACAACCAACCCTCTTGGGAGGCTTTCTTAATGGCCAGGCGATGGGCCAGTTTCTTGGCCGCAACCGTATTCCCGGCATACTGGGTGTTAGTCGAATAAACGGCATTACTTTCCAGATCGACGTAAATTCGGCGCAGATCGATATCTTTGCTGACCCCGTTTTCCAATTCCCCGGAGGAATGGATAAACTTGAAAAAGTCAGGGCGGCCCTTTTGGGACCGGAATAATTCATAGCCCTGGCGATAGAGGATATCCTCACTGTGGGCGACATAAAAAGAATCGGTAATCTGAACGCAGGGAATAGCGAATTCCGTGTTCAGAGGGCCGAGAGAGTAGAAGCTGACAATCATTTCCCGACCATTCATGATCCGGTCCATGATTAGATCAACCTCCTTCAAACCGGCGGTCCGCTCGATGGCCGCTACACCGCTGCCCAGAGAATCGGGGTCGGAGACGCAGAATTTGGTGTTGGCCGGGTCTCGCCCCTGGTCTTCGGCCCCGTCGTAGTGAATGGTATGGCCTGGGATAGTAAGCTGTTTTTCTTCACCATTGATCAGGGCCTGGACCCGCGAATAGTGGAGGTCCTCAGGTGAGCCGGTGGAAATAAAAACCGACCGAGGCTGAAATTTCAGGATGGCCGTGGCAATTAGCTCATCCAAATAGGGGTTCTCCAGCTCCCGGAGCTTGACCAGGTTGTCCTGATTCAGCCTGCTCTCGAGCACCTTACTATAATCCATCATTGTCCCTCCACTTATACGTTTATCAGACAAAACAAAAAATAATGATCAGCGGACAGCGGTCAGTCAAATTAAAAAGAAGCCGAAAATAGATCAAGCCGGAACGCCGGTGGCTGAACGCTCATTCATGAAAGAAACGTTCAAATTGGATTGAAGATCCGAAAGTATAAATATGTCACCAGGGGGTGTCAAGGAAAAAGGTCTTTTTCAGCCGGACCGGTGCGGTAAAGTTCGTCTTGAGGCCGAAACCGGACGGGTTGAATTAGGACATTCTACAACTGATTGAGTTTGTACCCAATCCCATAGATTGAACTAATTATTTCTTGGCCTGGGAGCAATTCGGCGATTTTCTTTCGCAGGTTTTTTATATGGGTATCGATCGTCCGGTCATACCCCTCAAAGTCGTACCCTTGGGCCAGATTTATCAAGTCGTTTCGGCTGAAGACCCGGTTGGGATGGGACATCATCACCTTTAGTAACCTGAACTCACTGGGGGTTAGTTTTAGTTCCTGGTTGTTGACCGTGACCTGGTGCGTGGTTTCGGCCAAGGCCAGGGAGCCAATGACCAATTTCTTTTCCGGCTGGTCCGAATTTGCACGCCTTAGAACGGCCCTAACCCTGGCCACGACTTCCCGGGGGCTAAAGGGTTTACAGATGTAATCATCACCCCCGAGTTCCAGGCCGAGCAGTCGGTCTATTTCCTCCACCCGAGCAGTAATCATAATCACGGGAACATTCGAAAAGGTCCTAACTTCCTTACAAATTTCCATCCCATTCCGGCCGGGCAACATGATGTCGAGCAGAATCAAATCAGGCATTTGTTGTTTAATATAAGGAATCGCCGTATCACCACGGTCCAGACAAGAGACCCGGTAGCCCGATTTTTCCAGGTAATCTCGCAGCAATTCAACAATTTTCCGTTCATCTTCGATAATTAGAATATGTTGTTGCTTCATTGTGTCAGGCCCTCCTCGGACAAGTGAAGCGGAAAAGTCATTTCAATCAAGAGTCCTCCAGACGGAGAATTGGCGGCCGAGATTGTTCCGCCGTGACTAATTGCGATATTCTTGCAAATCGCCAGACCTAATCCACTGCCGCCCTTGGCCCGACTTCGTGACGCATCGACCCGATACAGTCGGTCAAACAGGCTGCCCAGTGATTCTTCCGGTACGCCCGGCCCGGAATCCTCGAAACATATCTTCAGCACAGTTCCAGTCCGGCGGCCGGACACCTTTAAATTCCCCGGTTTATCGGCATAGCGCAATGTATTTTCAATCAAATTTGAAAATAGTTGAGCCAGCCGGTCAGCATCTCCCAATAAACGGGTCTGGGGATCCGTGACCAATTCATCCTGGAGCGTGATTTTCTCTTGGGTTAATCTGAGTTGAAAAAAACCCAGGGTATCCCGCAGAACTTTGATCGGATCGATAGGCCGTTTATCAAAATATAGGGCCCCGCTCTCAGCAATAGATAATCCATGAAGATCATTGACAATCTTGCTAATATAGACGATCTCGAAGTGTAACGAGGCCAGCCTCTCCGAGTTAACTTCCCGAATTCCATCTTGAAGAGCTTCGATTTCACCTCGTAAAATGGACAAAGGTGTTCTCAATTCGTGTGAAATATCTGACAGCCATTGTTTTCTGATCTGTTCATAGCGCTTTAAGGTTAGTGCCATCGCATTAAAATCTGAAGCCAACTGTCCCAGCTCGTCCCCAGTCCGAATATCAACTGTGGTTTCAAAATTACGGGAGGCCAGGGCTCTCGTGCCGGCCATTAGTTTCCCGATCGGCACCGTCAAATGCTTTGACATAAAAATCGAAACGATCGCAGCCACCAGCAAGATGAGGCACCCAATAATATAGAATCCCTTAGTCTGCTGTCTCAGAAAGTCAACGTCCAAGGGGTGTGATAACCGTTTTACCGGGTCCAATCCCAACCAACCGACAGTCAGCCCGGATACCTTAATTTCACTAAGGAGTAGTCCGTCAGGAGAGGCCATCTTCCCGATAATATGTTGCTTTTCCTGATCAAAAACTGAAATGCGAGAGGCTATGGGCGCAAGCCCGGGGGGGAGCGGCGGTGGGGGCGGAAATGGCGGCTCAGGCAGTGCAGAGCGTCCGTCGGGTTGGACTGGATCGTGAAGATGTGGGGATGGAGGGCCGCCTTGATCCCCTGGGTTTTCCATCTCTTCTTCAGTAGGAGGTGGTGGAAGAGGATGAGGAAGGGAGGGAGGAGGAAATGGTCGTTCAACCTCATACCGCGGCAGGCTGGACAGCAGAACATTTCGCCAATTTTCAGGATTATGCCTCAGCCATTCCCATCCCGGGCGGTCTCTATATTCCTGGCCGAGGATGGCGATGAGATCAGCCAGCTTGCCCATTTCCACTTTGTTCACGTAATCGGCAAAGTTGCGATGTGTAACAAACTGAATATTGGCCACGAGTAACCCAACTATAAGCAAAGATATGCCTAAAAAAGCTATAAAAAACTTATAAAAAAGTTTTATTTTCAACCCATCTTCTCCAAATGATTTGAAAATCGTTCCGAAGGTCGATCGCTCGCCGGATTCAGTTTCACATCTAAAAGAAAAGATAATTCATCTCGGGCCGATTTTCAATCCTTTCTTCAAATCCTCACAATTAACACATTTTCCATTCACCTTTTCTTCACAATAGCCTGTCATCATCGCCTCAAGTCTTTACCGACCCAATCCTTCTTCAATCTCCGCCGGTCATGCTGATTCAATAGACGAGAAAGGAGGTGTCCTGAGTCCCCCAAAATATCTTAAACCGCCGGGGCCGAAGCGGACATAGTGAAGAAAGAAACTGACTTAGACCCCTAAACTAAATCTGCATCAATGTAGAAAGGAGTAACCTATGAAAAATTTCATCATCATCATTGCCCTGGCTCTTCTAACGGCATTGGCGATTGGTCCAGCGGCGTCTTACGCCCAACAGACGGCCACACCCACTCCCCCGGCGCCACTTCCCGAACAATTCGGACCCCCACCGCCTATGTCCTCGGGCATCTGCAATACCACCACGCACCTTTATGTGCTGGCCGGCCCTAAAATTTTGCAGTACTCTCTTACCACTTTCACTCTACAAAATACGGTGGAATTACCAAAGCCGGATAATCCTCAAACCAAGCCTACGGATTCGACCAGTCCATTTCCGCCGCCATTGTCGGGAATCTCCACGGATGGCACGCACCTCTTTGTCTTAATCGGGTCTAAACTGATCCAGTATTCGCTTCCCGATCTGACTTTGCAGAATACGGTGACGTTGCCCTAACCGGAAGGACCTGGAAAAGCGTTCACCCGACAGGGTCAGCTCAAAAACTGCCTGGACAAAGCAGCAAGAAAGAACCGGCCCCTTTAACCAGGAGGGTTATGTGAGATAAAACGCAAACCACTTTCATCACCCACCAAGACTTGGCCCCACCATTCCCCTCAGGTGGGGTTTTTGTTTGAATTGTTGATTAAAAACATAGATATGCACCCAGGCCTAATGACTCTTCAACGTGGCCGTTCTCATCATGCTCATTCAACATGGCAGCAATCTTTCCGGTACTTGTCCTGAGCTTGCTTGAGAAGGAACAATTATGATTGGCCAATGTATCCGTCACAGGAAACCAGAGACACCCTTCGAAGCTGGTAAAAAAACATCACGGAGAGTAATAACATAGCATTTACAAAAAGAAAGGAAATGGTTATAAGGATTAAACTGGGTTGGAAGTATGGCGCACATGACGAACGGCTTCAGGAACCGGCACAAACATTAAGGATGAAACAATGGGCATACTGGTCATTGCGGGCTCCGAGCAAGAACGGCGGAGATTAGAAATTATGCTGTCTGACGAGGGGTTTACTGATGTTGTCTGGTTAGACTCAGTCAGCGCCGTTTTTGGCCTTTTGAATAACGAGGCCGACCGTCCAACCGTTGAGGTTGATCTGATTATTTTGAATCTCTCACCTTCGGACTTGGATGGAGTGGAGGTCTGCCGAATGCTGACCTCCGCCGATCGCTCCAGGGATATCCCAATAATTTTGGTAGTCCCGGCTATCGCTCTCAGTGAACTGGATGCTGCCCTGGCGGCCGGGGCAACCGATTATGTTCTCAGCCCGATCAGGGCCGCCGCCTTACGGGCACGAGTCAGGTCAGCCCTGCGACTGCGGAACGAAACAGTGCTCCGCCGGTCCGGTGAGCAAAAGCTGCAGGCAATGACCCAACAACTGGAAACAGCCAACCAGATGCTTCAGACTCTTTCGCCGATTGACGACCTCACCGGTGTCGCGAATGAACGGCACCTAAAGGAAAGCCTCGACCGGGAGTGGAAGATCTCTCTGCGCAGCTTCAGACCCTTGTCCATGGTGCTCGTGGAGATTGATTCCTTTGAAGCCTTTACGTCGATCTACGGTCCTAACAGCCGGGAGGACTGCTTGAGGCATCTGGCTACGACCCTAGACAAGGAGATGAAAAGGCCGGGAGATGTGTTGGCCCGTTTTGCCGAGGAATATTTTGCCATTCTCTTGCCTGACACAAATATTAACGGCGCCATCACTTTGGCGGAGTATCTGAGGTTAGGGATTGACCAACTGGCCATCGCCCACACGGGGTCCGAGGTGGCTGATCACTTGACGATTACTCTGGGCCTGGCTTGCAGTTTTCCGACCATACAAAGGCAACCGTCGGACTTGATCGCCGCGGCGGGTTTGGCCCTCTCCCAAGCTATTGAAGAAGGCCGTAACCGGGTCAAGGGCATCATGATGCAATGACTAAGACTTCAAACAAAAAAAGCCGCCAACAAGGTTGAAGCCTGTCCTTGGTTGCGGCTATTCCGGGTATCTGTGCTTGGTCTTCGGCCACCGGGGTATATCAGGCCAACCCGTTCCGGCGGCCCGGTTCGAGGTCCGGTGTATCTTCATGGCCAGACGCCCCGGCCTAAAAAATCATCAGGAAATTTTGCTGATCAGCCAGGCCATATTCTGGCCCAGAGTCTTCATCGTTTCTATTCCTTCAGTGTCGTTCTCGACTTCACCTGGGTCCCGGCCAATGGCCATATTCCAATAACTAGAGCCGACCACGATCATCTGGCCGATCAAAAAGAAATTGTTGATGGAATGGAGAGCATGAAGGGAGCCGGCCCGTCGGACCGCCACCACTCCGGCGGCCACTTTCCGTTTGTATAGATCCCCGTTGGCCCGAGAGACCATCCCGCACCGCTCGATGAAAGCCTTGAGATCGGCGGATAGATCGGCAAAATAGGTGGGCGAGCCCAAAATGATCCCATCCGCCTGACGCATTTTTTCAATGCAATCATTGATGATATCTTTATGTTGGGCACATCGCCCGTCTTTCTTCTCAAAGCATTTGTAACAAGCGATGCAACCTGCCGGATGCCGGCCGCCTATTTGTACCAACTCCGTATCAATCCCTTGTCCATTCAATTCATTCAAAACCACATTGAGTAGGATCGATGTATTGCCTTTGGGGCGCGGACTGCCGTTAAAAGCGACGACTTTCATCTAACTATCTCCCGATGAACAATAAAAGCACATGCTGAGAAAACAAGCGATTATCCTCAAGGGCCATGATTCAATCAGCAGAATCTCATAGAGGACCAGAGACGACGCTCATTTTGACTATAACCTGGTGTCGACTCCAGGTTGACACCCCGGGATATAGCAGGTCACATTCAAAAACTCACACTTCTCTTGACATGCCGGGCAGGTCTCCGGTGGTTTTTCTTCTTCCAGCAGGTAACCGCATTTGCTGCATTTCCAACTGACTTTTTCCATTTTTCATCTCCTTTTTTGTTCAAAATGTTATCGGCTGTCTGAATCAGGCAAAACTTTCTAAAATGCCGGCCAGTTTTTTGGTGTTCACGGGCTGTTTGATCAAAGGACCCCGTTTCAATGCCGAAAAATGGGTTTCGAAGGCCGGCCGCTGGTTGTGGTAGATCACTCCGATGGGAATCTGATCTCCCCAGGTAAAGGCCACCTTCATGGCCTGTTCCCAGTTGGTCGGGTCATGGTCTTCGGATACCGGCTGACATCTCTGTTTGTACCAGGCAAAAGTGTTTACTTTATTAAAGGACACACATGGTTGCATAATATCGACCAGGGCAAAACCGGGATGAGCCATAGCCTTGACGATCAAGTCGGCCAGGTGATCGACCTTCCCGGAAAAACCTCGGGCCACGAACCCGGCCTGCATAGCCGTGGCAACCGCCACAGGATTGAACGGGATCGACGGCACCCCGGCTGGTTGGGCTTTGGTCACAACCCCCTCGGCCGTGGTCGGACTGGCCTGGCCTTTGGTCAGACCGTAAACCTGGTTATTGTGAACCAACAGAGTGACATCGATGTTCCGGCGGATGGCGGCCAGGAAGTGATTCCCACCTTCCCCATAGTTGCACCCGTCACCACTTTCCACAATCACGTTTAAATCCGGATTGGCCAGCTTGGCCCCGGTCGCGGCCGGTAAAGCCCGTCCATGCAGGCCGTTAAAAAAATTAACATTTAAGTAATGCGGAGACTTCGCTGCCTGACCTATGCCGGAGACGATCAGGACCCGATAAGGCAACAATTGGGCAGTGATCAGAGCCTGTTTGAGGGCCTTCAGGATGGCATGATTGCCGCAACCGGGACACCAGGCTGTTTCATAATTTCCGTATCCTTCAAAGCTTACCATAAGATTAGTCTCCTGCGGACCGAGCAGAACGCCGGCAGTATGTTGCTGGTTGCTCGTTGCATGTTACTGGTTTCCGGTTACGTGCAACTCTACCGGGGCTAAACCGAGGCTAAATTTTTCAATATATATTCCGGGGTGATCGGTAGTCCGTCATAACGCAAAATTTGCCGGGAGATGTGGAATCCGGTGGTGGTCCGAATCAATCGGGCAAACTGACCGGTGGCATTACCTTCCACGGCCACCACTTGTTTAGCCCCATTGAGGTAATTCACGAATTGTTCCGGGACCAGGGGCCAGACTTGGGAGAAATGAAGCGTCCCCACGGATCTTCCCTCCGTCTTAAGCCGGGTGGCTGCCTCGTGAACCGCACCCAGCGTCGTTCCCCAGCAGACCAGAAGCAGGTCGGGGTGTTCATCCCCCCGGTATTCCGGCGGCGTGACTTCGGCCGACAGTCCGGTCAATTTACGATATCGTTTATCCTGCATTTGAATCCGCACCGCCAGATCTTCAGTGAGATGGCCGTCGGTGGTATGCTCATCACTGTCAGCCCCAATCAAATGTTTTGTGTAACCAGGGAGCAACCGGGGGGAGACACCGCTTTCGGTAATGGCGTAACGCTGATAGTCCATTTTCGGCAGTATCTGAAGTTCAATCGGCCTGACAGCAGGCAGGTCGGCCACCTCAAACGGGGTCACCGCCCGGTAAGAGTCGGCCATAAATTGATCCGTTAAAACAAACATGGGGCCTTGAAATTCCTCAGCCAGTTCAAAGGCCCGGCGGGTCAGGTAAAAGTTCTGTTCCACCGTTCCAGGGGCGAAGATGCCCTTGGGAAACTCACCATGACCGGAGTGCAGGACAAACTCCAGGTCGCCTTGCTCGGTCCGTGTGGGCAACCCTGTGGCGGGACCGGGACGCTGGGCTACAACGATCACAATCGGCGTTTCCGTCATGGCGGCCAGACTCACCCCTTCGACCATCAGAGCAAACCCGCCCCCGGACGTCGACACCATGGCCGCGGCACCCGCGTATGAAGCTCCCAAGGCCATGTTGATAGCCGCGATCTCATCCTCCGCCTGCTCCACGATCAGGCCCATGGCCTCGGCCTTCGCGGCCAGGGTCAAGGCAATGGAGGTAGCTGGAGACATGGGATAAAAAGACAAAAACTTCACTCCGGCGGACAGGGCGCCCAGGGCAATGGCTTCATTCCCGTTCAGGAGTAACCGTTTCTGCGGATTGGTCACCGCCGGCAGCCTTCGGGTCCAAGACTCATCCAAGGCCTCCGCCCAGGCCCTTGATCCAACCAACACCTGGCTGTTCTGTTTGACCATTTCCTCATTTTTCTTCCCAAAAAATTCATCCATGGCCGTGGCCACCAGCGGCGCATCCAGGCCCAACATGACGCTAAGCACGCCCAACCCGGCGATATTGGCAAATCTTTCCGGGGACAACTGTTTGTAGGGGACGAGAACGTAATTATCTCCCCGGCGGTCAAAGGCTTCATCCACCACGATCAACCCTCGGGCGGACATTTCGTCTTGGTGCAGGTCGATGGTTTCTTTATCCAAGGCCACCAACAAATCCACGCTCTCTTGAGAAGCCTGAATCTCATCAGGGCTGACCCGGATGCTATAGGTGTTGTGCCCCCCTCGAATCCGAGACTGGTAGCTTTGGGTGACCACAATAAAGTATCCAGCGCGGACAAAGGATTTGGCCAGGAGCTGGCCGATAGTCACCAGTCCTTGACCGGCCTCGCCCCCGATCATGATATTCAATACGGTTTCCGGCATAATCTAATCCTCAAATAAAGCATTCCACCAAAGCCTAGGATTTGACCGTCCCGTCAGGCAATCGGCCCGGCCTAAGACGGGAAGTCAGATTTAGGTGTCTCGGGACAATCATGCGCCATCTAATCCGGAGTGTTCTTTTTCCAGGAACCATTCCGCCGGATTGGTCAGGTAAAACTTCATATCGTTCAAAACCTGATAGTGGACCGATTCTTCTTCGACCATTTTATTGAGGAAAGCGCGTTCAAGCGGATCAGTAGCCGCGGCCAGTTGCCTCTTGTAAAAATTGATGGACGCATCTTCAGAAGCTAGACCCACGTCCAGGGCCTCGACGTCGCCGGCCTGAGGATCGGGCTCACCTCTGGTAGCTCTAATTTTAATGAAATTACCCAAATCCGAGTTTGCCGTGACCAGGCACTTCCAGTCATCCGTCCAAGATTCTTTCAGCTTCATCGCATCATAAATCATCTGGATGCGTTTGGCGTGAACCTCTTCATCGGCCATGAGCATTGAGAACACTTCCTGCCCCAGCTTGTTATGGCACATCTCAGCGGCCCGCTGATAAAAGGCTTTTCCATCCACTTCAATTTGCAGCGCCTTGGTGCACATCTCTAAAACCCGTTCTTTTGCCTGGCTCATCACCGACCTCCCGACGTTTCGACAGTTTAATGCATATATGGGGATCATGGTGTCGGGGGCAAGCCGGTCGATTTCCGACCAGTCACCGACACTTTCACGATCAGGCGGCCTTAGTTTTAGCCGGCGGGACAAACACCCTGGTGGCCAATTCCTGATCGATCATAAACAAGGCGGATCCCTGGCCGCCCATTAGACGCAGCTTTTGGACCACCCCATCGGCGCTGGCTTCTTCTTCCACCTGTTCGTTGACAAACCACTGCAAGAAGGTATTAGTGGCGTGATCACTGATTGCTATAGCCAGATCGACTAGCTTATTAATCAGACCGGTGACCTTTTGTTCATGCTTGTAAGCATCTTCGAACACGGCCAAAGGCGATTCCCAGGAGGTCG